>JBARBA010000573.1:0-9325 GCA_049792555.1 Anaerolineales bacterium | reverse complement strand
CCACCGGGGCGTCCGCCCCGGTCGCCGCCGGGTCGGCCACCGCCGCCGCTCTTCTTGCTATCGCGCTCCTGGGCTTCCTGGAGCGTCCAGCCTTCGAGCACGGCCTGGCGCGAGAGACGAATCTTGCCGGTCGGGTCGATGCCGGTCACCATCACGGTGATTTCGTCGCCCATATTGACTACGTCTTCGACTTTGTTGACGCGCTCACTGTCAAGCTGCGAGATATGCACCAGGCCGTCCATGCCGGGCAGGATTTCGACGAACGCGCCGAATTCCGCCACGCGCACGACCTTGCCGGTGTAGATGCGTCCCAACTCGGCGGTCTCGCCCAGAGCTTCCACGCGCTGGCGGGCCAATTCTGCGCCCACGCCTTCGGTCGAAGCGATGTAGATCGTGCCGTCGTCCTGCACGTCGATCTTGGTGCCGGTCTCTTCCTGCAAGGCGCGGATGTTCTTGCCGCCGGGGCCGATCAATGCGCCGATCTTATCGACCGGGATCTTGACGGTGATGATGCGCGGGGCGTGCGGTTTCATTTCGGCGCGCGGCGCGGGGATGACTTCGAGAATCTTGTCCAGGATGAACAGACGCGCGTCGCGCGCCTGTGCCAGGGCTTCCTTCATAATTTGCGTGCTCAGGCCGCTGACCTTGATGTCCATTTGCAGGGCGGTGATGCCGTCTTTCGTCCCGGCGACTTTGAAGTCCATGTCGCCCAGGTGGTCTTCGGTGCCCTGGATGTCGGTCAGGATTTTATAGCGTCCGGTCGCGTCCGTCACCAGGCCCATAGCCACACCGGCCACGGGGGCTTTGATCGGAACGCCGGCGTCCATCAGGGCCAGGGTCGAGCCGCAGACGGAGGCCATCGACGAGGAGCCGTTGGAGGCCAACACTTCGGAGACCAGGCGCAAGGCGTAGGGGAAACTTTCTTCGCTGGGGATGACCGGTTCGAGCGCGCGTTCGGCCAGTGCGCCGTGTCCGATCTCGCGGCGCGACTGTCCGCGCAGGGGCTTGACTTCGCCCGTCGAGAAGGGCGGGAAGTTGTAATGGTGCATGTAACGCTTGGTGTCGATGGGCGAAAGGTTGTCCAGCTCCTGGGCTTCGCCGATGGTGCCGAGCGTGGCCAGGGTCAGCACCTGGGTTTCGCCGCGCGTAAAGATGCCGGAGCCGTGCGCGCGCGGCGAGGGGTTGACCTCGCACCAGATCGGGCGGATTTCGGTGGGGGTGCGCCCATCGGGGCGTTTGCCCATGCTCAGGATGCGCTCGCGCACAATCGCGCCTTCGGCTTCGTCGAAGGCGGCCTTCACGTCTTTTACGGATGGATAATCCGTTATGTTGGCTCCTTCAGGGACGGTTGTCATTTCGGCGAGAACTTCCTCCCGCATGATATCCATACCGTCATAGAATTCGGATTTGGAGAGCGGCTCGTCGAGCAGGGTGTTCATCGGACCGCTGACGCGTTCCAAGACTTGCTTGTTGATCTCTTGGGTGGCGTTGAAGAAAGTGGCTTCGCGCTTGGGCTTGCCCACTTCGGCCTGCATTTGGATCTGCAAATCGATCAGCGGCTGGATGGACTTGTGGCCCAGTTCCAGCGCGGCGACCATCACGTCTTCGGGGATTTCATCCGCGCCGCATTCGACCATCAAGATCGCGTCGCGTGTGCCGGCCAGGCGCAGGTCCAGGTCGGATTTTTCGGTTTCGGCAAAGGTCGGGTTGATGACGAACTCGCCATCTACGCGGCCCACGCGCACCGCGCCCACCGGCCCGCCCCAGGGGATATCCGAGATCATCATCGCGGCGGAGGCGGCGTTGATGGCCAGGATGTCGAGCGGGTTGATGCCGTCGGCGGAGATCGAGAACATCATGACCTGCACTTCGTTGCGCATGCCGTGCGCGAAGAGCGGGCGCAGCGGACGGTCGGTCAGGCGCGCGGTCAGGACGGCGTCGGTGCTGGGGCGTCCTTCGCGGCGGAAGAACGAACCGGGGATTTTGCCGCGCGCGTACAGACGTTCTTCGTATTCCACGCTGAGCGGGAAGAAGTCGATGCCTTCGCGCACCCCGCCCATGGTGGCGGCGGCAAAAACGATTGAGTCGCCGAGGGTGATGGTGACGGCACCGCCCGCTTGCGCGGCCAGTTTGCCGGTTTCAAGCGTAATGGTTTGCGTACCAACGGTTGTGGTGTAATGTTTTACTTCGGGTTTCATATTTTCTCCTGAAATTCCCGCCTGGTCAGGGACTGAGAAATGCTATCAACGGATTTCTTTCAACGGACTTTATCACGGATTCACGGATCAAAACGGATGAAAACGGATAAAAACGGATGTCGTTGCCAGCATGTTTCAATTCCTGATCCAGCGACGGGTGGGTGATTGGAATAGGGGCGACCCAGGCGGGTCGCCCCTACATGAACAAAAATTTACTTGTGGCGCAGGCTCAAGCGTTCTGTCAGGGCCAGGTAGCGCGCGTAGTCGGTCTTGCGCAGGTAGGCCAGCAAACGACGGCGGCTGCCAACCATCATCAACAAACCCCGGCGGCACGACTCATCGTGCTTGTTCGTGCGCAGGTGGTCGGTCAGGTGAGCGATTCTCTTGGTCAAAATGGCGATCTGGACATCCGCAGAGCCGGTGTCGCCATCGTGACGGTGAAAATCGGTGATCAATTGCGCTTTAATTGCCTTATCGTAGGGCATGACGTTGCATCTCCTTTCATAATTTCGAGCAGGTCTCCATATTTGTAGCCGAAACCGCAAATAGGACCAGTCATAGGCCGGAGATTATACCGCAAATTACGCGGCGCACGTACCAGACTTTCAGGCCCTGCCCGATTTTTTGCGAACCAGTTCCAGGATCATGGGCTGGAGCGCCGCCGGGAGCGAGGGCAGAATGCGCCGGAAGGTCAGCGCGGCTTCGGACGAGGCGGAGCCTGTGATCGTCTGGCGCAAGAAGTAGGTTGTTTCGACTGGCGAGGCTGCGTACAAAGCCCTGATCAGGTTGATGATATCGTTTTGGAACACGGATGGGGCTTTGGAGATGAGCGGCTGCACGGCGTCGTAGACGGGCGGCAGGTTGTCGTAGGAGGCGTCTTCCAGCAGGGGCAGCAGCGCGTGGATGGCGTTGGACCACATTTTGGTGGTGAATGGGTCCAGCCAGCCGGAGATAAGCTTCATGAATGCGGACGGCGATTCCCGGCGCAGGCGCGCCAGGCTGACGCTTAACAGCGCGGCGCGCAGTTGGTTGTCGCGCGCGCGTGTGACCCAGGCCGTGATGCGTTCCAGCAGCAGCGGCGTTGCAGGGTGGATGCGTCCCAGCAGGGCGGCGGCCAGCAGGCGGGTTTCGAGGTAGCCGTCTTTCCATAGGGCATCCGTCAGCGACATGGCCTGTTCAGGGAAAGCGCCTGCCAGGGGGGCCAGTTCCATCTCGATCTGGCGCAAAACGGCCGGCGGGGTGCGATAGGCCGGCAGCACCGATACCGGCGCGGCCACCACGCCGACGCGCAGGGTGCGGTCGGCGTACAGGTCGAGGATTTCGTGCAATCCCTTAAGAAAAACCGCAGGCTGGTCGAATTTCTCGACCAGCACGGCGGCTTGTGACTTGAGGCGGGCGATATCAATGGCGGGCATGATCGTTACCCTCTAATGCGCACGCGTCGTTCTTCGACAATCCAAAGCTTGTTTTGAATGGTCTGTTTTTCAAAAAGGGGCAAAAGCCGCGCGGCAACGCCGAGAATGTGCGGCTTGTCCTGGTGTGTTGCGCGGATGACAATGATGCCAGGATATTCTGCAGGGTTATATGCCCGAATATCTGAAAACCCCAAGTCGAGAGTGATAATAATGCGATTTTCTGCCTGGCAGGTTGCGGCAATTTGTGAATCCATGCTGCCTGTAAGCCCCTCTGCGTGTACGGTATCGGCGTTATGCCCTGCGTTTTGCAAGAGCGTTGCAAACTCGACGGGCAAATTTTCATCTATTTTGAATTTCATGGATCAGGCGGGGACTAATTCTTCGCGGGCCAGTTCCGCAGCGTAAGCAATAGCGGACTGGATGGCTTTGGAATTTAACGATGGGTAGCTTGCCATAATTTGGTCGGGCGTCAAACCTGCCGCCAAATTATCCAGCACAACCGAAACAGGGATGCGCGTTCCCGTCAGGCAGGCTTTGCCGTGATGGATTTGCGGATCGCTTGTAATATATTTTTTCCAGTCCATATCATCACCATTGATGAAATTATACAGCAAATCATAGTAGGGGCACGGCGGGTTTCGGTACGCGAATAACGCTACTCAAATCCCGCGCCGTGCCTCTACCCGATTAATATGACTTTGCGAAATAGACTTTGCGTTTGGCAGGCTGGCCGCAGACGATGCAGGTTCCCTCGCCGCCGGGCTGCCCGTCGATGGGGATGCAGCGTGTGGAGGACTTGGTGTCTTCCTTGACTTTGGCTTCGCATTCCTTGCTTTCGCACCACCACGAAAAGGCCCAGCCGTTTTGGACGACCTGCGTCAGTTCGGCGTAGTCCTTGGGGTCGTGGATGTTGGCGTCGCGGAAGGCGGTGGCGCGCGCCAACAGCGCGTTTTGGATGGTGACCAGCATGTCGCTGACGGCAGCCGCCAGGTTTTCCTGCGGGACGAAAGTTTTGCCGTCACGTCCGGGGATGTCGCGGCGGGCCAGGGCCACGCTGTTCTTTTCGACATCTTTGGGGCCGATCTCGATGCGCAGGGGCACGCCGCGCATTTCCCAGTCGTTATACTTGAAGCCGGGAGTGAGGCCCTCGCGCTCGTCCACTTTCAGGCGGATGCCGGCAGCTTTCAGTTCTTTGGCAACCCGCTCCACGACCGGCATGACGAGGCCCTTTTCGGCGTCGTTGCGGAAGATGGGGATGATGACCGCCTGGATGGGCGCGAGGCGCGGAGGCATGACCAGCCCCTGGTCGTCGCCGTGCGTCATGATCACGGCCCCAATGAAACGGGTGGAAAGACCCCATGAAGTTGTCCAGGCGTATTGGATGGTGTTCGTCTGGTCGAGGAACTGGATTTCAAAGGCTTTGGCGAAGTTCTGCCCGAGGAAATGCGACGTGCCCGATTGCAGCGCCTTGGTATCGCCCATCATGGCCTCGATGGTGGTGGACATGACCCCCCCGGCGAACTTCTCGGTCTCGGACTTGATGCCCTTGATGACGGGAACCGCTGCTTCGTTGACGGCAAAATCTTCGTAGACATCGAGCATGCGCAGGGTTTCCTCGCGCGCTTCCTGCTCGGTGGCGTGGGCGGTGTGGCCTTCCTGCCAGTAAAACTCGGCGGTGCGCAGGAAGAGCTTGGTGCGCAGTTCCCAGCGCACCACGTTGGCCCACTGGTTGATGAGCACGGGCAGGTCGCGGTACGATTTGATCCATTTGGAATACATGTAGCCGATGATTGTCTCGGACGTGGGGCGCACGACCAGCGGTTCATCGAGCACTTCGCCGCCGCCGATGGTGACGATGGCCAGTTCCGGCGCAAAGCCCTCGACGTGCTCCTTCTCTTTTTCGAGGAACGATTTGGGGATCAGCAGCGGGAAGGCGGCGTTGACGTGGCCGGTCTCTTTGAAGCGCTTATCGAGCGCCTGCTGGATGTTTTCCCACAACGTCCAGCCATAGGGGCGCACGACCATGCAGCCGCGCACGGGGGAGTAGTCGGCCATTTCGGCTTTGAGCACGATCTGGTTGTACCATTCGGAGAAGTTTTCACTGCGGGTGGGGAGTTTGTCTTCTGTCATTGGGGCCTCGGGAATTAGAGAATAGAGAGCAGAGAATAGAGAGTAGAGACGGAGCTTGAGAACGGACTGCTCTCTACTCTCCACTCTCCAATAGTTTTGCAGCAGCCTGGACATTAGGGGCGAAAAGGAGCAACTCGCGTTGCCTGCCCGGCATGTAGGCGTCGAACGAACGAAAGAACTCGTCAAAGACCGAGCGCCAGCCCGGGCCGACCAGGATCAGCGGTTTTTGCAGGTCGGGGTCGATCAGCATCAGGTTCCAGGTCAGGGCGACTTCGGCCAGCGTGCCCGCGCCGCCGGGCAGGGCAATGGCGGCCTCGCAGCCGTCGATCAGCGCATTCAGCCGTTCCTGTAGGGTAATGCAGCGCAACTCTTCTTTGACCCAGGCGTTGGGTTTGATCGGTCGCCAGGCTTCAATATCTGCGCAGGTCACGCCGATGACGTGCCCGCCGGCTTCACTTGCGCCGCGCGAAGCAGCTTCCATGGTACCCATGTAGCCGCCGGTCAGGATGGTGTGGCCTGCGGTTGCCAGCATTTTGCCGAGTTCATAGGCGTCCTGATAAGCAGGCGCGCCGGGTGCGGGTTGTGCCCCGCCAAAGATGGTGATGTGCATGTCAGGTTCCAGTGTTCAGTTTCCAGTTGTCAGTGTTCAGCCTTGCCCCGTCAGGCGGGGTCGGGCCATTCGCGCGCGGCGTTGACTTCCAGCTTTTTCAGTACCGCCTGTTCCAGGTCGATGCCGCTGACCGAAGCCAGTTGCAGCAGGTAGAGCGTCACATCGGCAAGCTCGGAGGCCAGCGCTTCTTTGTCTTTGGCGGCTTCGCTCCATTGGAAGTGCTCCAGGATTTCGGCGGCTTCGAGATTGAGCGAAATCGCCAGGTTGCGCGGCGTCTGCGGACGTTTGCTGCCGGGATTGTACCAGCCTTTGGAGCTGACGAAGGCGTTCATGCGGGAGGTGAGTTCGGGAATGTCCATAGTGCGTATTGCGTAATGCGTACTGCGTAATGACTCCGAAGGGGGGAATACGTTTGCAAATAAAAACGGCTCGCCGGGTCTGGGGAGCCGTTGGCGTGCGTGACGAAGCGAACCTATCCAGACCGGGAGGTTTGATGGTGCGGGGAGGGCAGCGGGTTTAAGTTCATGCCGGTATTATACATGATGATTTGCAGTTGCCGCAAAGAAAGTGTGACCTATCGTGTACAATAATCCCATCTATTGTCACAGGATTTCCCATGCTCCCTTCCTTCCTTGCCTTGCCACCTGAACAACTGACCCTGCTGCGCCTCGTCGCGGACGAGGCCTCGGCGCGCGGCCTGCCGGCTTACATCGTCGGCGGGTTTGTGCGCGATTTGCTGATGGGGCAGCCGGGCCTCGACCTGGATATCGTGGTGGTGGGCGACGCCGTTGCGCTGGCGCGCGCGCTGGCAAAGAAGCACGGCGGCAAAGTCACGGCGCATCTGCGCTTTGGGACGGCGACCATAGAGAACAGAGAGTGGAGAATAGAGAGTAGTGAGCCGTCAGATTACGCAATACGCAATACGCAATATGCACTAGACTTCATCACCGCCCGCCGCGAAACCTACGCCCACCCCGCCGCCCTGCCCGATGTGACGCCCTCCACGCTCGAAGACGATCTTCGGCGGCGCGATTTTACGATCAACACGCTGGCCGCGCGGTTGGACGGGGAGCATTTCGGGGCGCTCTACGATTTCTATCACGGCGCGGCTGACATCGAGCGGGGCGTCGTTCGGGTGCTGCATCCCGCCTCGTTTTTGGACGATCCCACCCGTATGTTCCGCGCCGTCCGCTACGAGCAGCGCTATGGCTTCACGATTGCGCCAGAGACGTTGGCGCTGATCCCGGCGGCGCGTCCGCTGGTGGCGGCGCTTTCCCCTGAGCGCGCCCGGCATGAACTGGATTTGATCTTCGACGAGCCGAACGCCGCGCAAATGCTGGCGCGGCTCGATGAACTTGGCCTGCTAAAAGCGTTGGAAAATGTCCTGCCTTGGGGCGTTGACCTGCGCGAGCGGCTGGCTGCGGGCCTTTCGGTTTCCCCCGCGCCCGCATGGGATTTTGTCAGACCTGACAGGTCTTGGCCGTTTCGACGGGTTTTGGGCTACAGCCTGTGGCTGCTTGACCTGGCTCCTGGCGAGATCGACGCCGTCCAGGCGCGGCTGACGTTTCCGCTGGCGGCGCTGACCGGCATTCGGATGGCGGCGCGGCTGCGGGCGGATCTGCCCGCTCTCAGCGGCGCAGCGCCGTCGAAATGGGTGGAAAGGCTGGGGGGAGTCCCGCTTGCAGCCATTTACGCGGTATACCTCGTCAGCGGCGAGAAAGCTCTCGAAACGTACGCATCCCACTGGCAGCACATCCACCCCAAAACGGACGGGGAGGCGCTTAAAACGTTGGGCGTTCCGCCCGGCCCGGCCTACAAAAAAATCCTGCTGCGCCTGCGCGCCGCCTGGCTGGATGGCGAGGTGGTGTCGGAGCAGCAGGAAAAGAGTCTGTTGGAAAGTTTGCTTACTTGACCTGCGCGATTTTCCCGCCCGTCATGGGTTGCAGGGCGGCGCTGGGCAGTTCAAAGACGGCTTTGGGGGTTCCGGCTGCGCCCCACAGGGTGGCGTATTGCAGCAAATCTTCGTCGAGCCAGGTTTCAATCGGTTGGGCATGGCCCAGGGGCGGGATGCCACCGATGGCGAAACCCGTCGCCGCGCGCGCGAAATCTGGGTCGGCGCGCAAGATCGGCTCGCCGGTGTAGGCGCTGATGCGCTTTTCATCCACGCGGTTGGCGCCGCTGGTCAATACCAGGATGGCTTTGCCGCTTTCGGCCCCTTTGAAGATCAATGACTTGATAATTTGCCCAAGCGCGCAACCCACGCGCTCGGCGGCTTCTTGCGCGGTGCGCGTGCTTTCCTGGAATTCGATGACGGCGCAGTTGAAGCCGCGAGCCAGCAGGGCGTCTTGCACTTTTTGGGCAGAGGGACTGAGCGGCATGGGTTACGTTCCTTTGATTTTCTTGACAATTAACGCGCCGAATGCAAGGAGCAGCGTCAGAATGCTGATTCCCAAAAAGATCCATTTGAAGCCATTGGCGAAGGTCAAAACGCCCGCCGCCAGCGTGGACTGGGCCGGAAAGCTGAGTAGCAGGACCACGATGCAGGTGTTTTCGAGCAGGTCGAACAGCCCTGCGCTGAAAGGGATCACATTCAGGCGCTGGAGCTGGCTGTCTTTGTCGAACGCGCGCCGGAGCAAGGCGGTAATCAGCAGGCTAAGAAAGAGGGTGTAGGCAATCGGGAAAAGGATGTCGGCGGTCAGTATGCTGGTGGCGTAGAAGAAGCGTCCGTCCGGGCCGTAGGAAGCGACGGCTGAAAAGATTTTTCCCGCGGATGGGAAGAAGGTCGAGTCGAGAAAGCCGTCGCTGCCCGGAAAAGCCGTGAGCCTGCGCAGCGCGCTCGGAAAGATGTCGCCCAAAAGGGCAAGGTTAACCACAAAAAGGATCAGCGCCAGCCAGCCTTTAGCGATGCGTCCGAGAAAAGTGGAAAGCTTTTCGATCATGTTTCCTCCTCCGGGGGTGATTATTTGATTAAC
>JBARBA010000572.1:0-15770 GCA_049792555.1 Anaerolineales bacterium | reverse complement strand
GCATTGCCGCGCGGCTCGACCCGCTGCGTCGGAAGTGGTTCCAGAAGCTGCTGCTGTGGGCGCAGGAATGCGCGCCGAAACGCGAGGACTGCATCAGCGACCTGAGTTGGGGCTATCCCCTGCTGCGCAGGGTCTTTGCCGAGCTTGGACGGCGCCTGTCGTCCGGCGGGGCCATCCCCTGCGCGGACGATATTTACTGGCTGGAGGCCCCGGAGCTTGAGTCGCTGGCGGCCTCGCTGGGACGCGGCGAGGCGTTGTCCGGTCACGCCGGGCAGGTGGAGCAGCGCAAGGCGGCCTGGCAGCGGGCGCGCAAGGCCGCGCCGCCCACGGTGCTGCCGGAGAAGTCTTTCTTCGCCCGGCTGGCGGCGCGCGATCACCGCGAGGGCGACACGCTGAAAGGCGTCGGCGCGAGCGGCGGCAGGGTGACGGCGCGCGCCTGCGTGCTGCGCGACCCAGGTGAGTTCGGCCAGATGCGCCCCGGCGACGTAATTGTGGCCGTGACCACCACCCCGGCCTGGACGCCGCTCTTCGCGCTGGCTTCCGCGGTGGTGACGGAGATCGGCGGGCCGCTCAGTCACAGTTCCATCGTGGCGCGCGAGTACGGCATCCCGGCGGTGCTCGGCGTGAGCGCGGCCACGAGGCGTATTCACACCGGGCAGGTTATCAGCGTGGACGGCGCGTTGGGCAGGGTGACGCTCAATGCCGGGGAGATGGATGGGAAGTAACAGCAGGGGAAGGTCGTCGAATAGGAGCAGGCTGCTGCGAGGTTGTATAATTGGAATAGAGGTGTCCCATGAGCATGGAAGGCGTTCCCAATACCAAATATGCAAAAGGCGTGCGCTGGCTGGCCGAACTGTACAAGAATCGACAGGTCGATTCTGTTACCGCGCAAACGCTGAACAAATTGGTTGACCTTGAAGCCAGTCGTCTGCGCATGCAACTGGAGGATATGGAAAGAGTCCTTGCAGATTACGAAAAGCAATATGGCATGTCATCGGCAGAGTTTTTGAGAAAATATGAGGCGGGAAAAACCGATGACCGCATGGATTATGTCGAATGGGCGTCGTTGACCAAAATGTCCAGGAGTTTCCGTAAAACGCTGACCGCCATATCCAGTGAAGGGTGAGTATGAATCCGGTGGATTACCTGTCTTCCATCAAGGGCCTGTTTTTAAACAGTCTGCTGATTGCCAGACACCAAATCATTCGGGAATACGAGGGATTGCAAAAAAGTTATATCCGCGCGCGCCTCACCCTGATAGACGATAGTTCGCTGGAATTTTCCAAATACATCGAACCGGAAGCGCAAGACCAATTCAAAATTACCGATTACAGCTTTCAATGGATGGACAAGGACGGGAATCAAATCCGCCGCTGGGATAACACCCCGCACTTCCCCAAACTCGAAAATTTCCCGCATCACATTCACATTCGTAAAGATCAGGTTATACCCGGTGAGCCAATCGATATCTTTGGTGTGATGGATGAGCTTGAAAAAACGCTGAAGAAATGACCCTCACCCGCTTCTCCTCCGTCATCACCCTCTCCTCCACCCGCACAGCCGACCCGCTCGCCACAGGGATTGATTACATAAAGAATGCCGAACTCACAACATCGGAGAACTCATAGCCATGCTCACCTTCACCTTCGCAGGCGATGAAGCCGGGGATGTAAGTTTCAATTTTGGCAAAGGCGCATCCCGCTATTTTGCGATGGCCGTTATTGCCACCGACGAGCCACATGACTCGGAAGCCTTCGACCTGTTGCAAGCGAAATCTCAATCTGTGTTGGAATACCATCCTTAAAGCAACCCACCCCGCTAGCCGATCCGTCATCACGTCCAGACGGGGGCGGGGCCGCCACAGTCGGCGACCTTTCGCGGGGTGGGAGAAGCTGTTAAGCTTTTACACTTACATCATACTGATTTTTACTACCAAAGTCAATCCCCTTTGAACAGGGCCTTCTTACAGTCGAGCAGAGCTAAGAGCATCGACACGAATTGTCACAAAAAAAATTAATGGGAATTCGTGACATTGTGCCCCGCTGTGTCCCTGTGGGGTAGGGTAAATTCGTGTCTGAAAAGTCTTTGGCGAAAAGTTTGTCCGGTAGAGAAAAACCTTAAAATACCTGCGCAAATCCGCGAAATCAGCGTCGTCCGCGTTCTATTTGAGACGGCATAGCAAGGGCCTGAGCAGTTACCATCAAGGAATGAACCGTGAAATTATTCAACAAAACCTGGCAAATCGGTCGTTTCAACGGGGTGGAAATTCGCCTGCACATCTCCATGCTCCTGATCGCGCCGTTCATCTTTTATTTGTTCCACCCCAAAGACCTGTGGGGCTGGCTGTCCGCTTCGAGTGTGATGATCGGCCTTTTGGTGTGTGTGCTGCTGCATGAAATCGGGCACACGCTGGCGGCCCAAGTCCTGGGGATCGCCGTCACCAAGATCGTCATCTGGCCTTTGGGCGGCTTTACCAGCCTGGGCCGCGCCCCGGAAAAACCCGTCCACAAGCTGGCGATCAACGCAGCCGGGCCGCTCGTCAGCTTTTTGCTGGCGCTCATGCTGGGTGGTTTATGGTTGATAACCTGGCTGGCTTTAAATTTTTTGTGGGATTATCCCGCTCCTTTTTGGGCAGGCTTGATCGAGAGCACACTGCTCTTCCTGGCGATCCTGAACGGGGTGCTGGTGGTTTTCAACCTGCTGCCCATTTACCCGCTGGACGGCGGCAACATGTTCAACGCGCTGCTGGAGATGCTTTTCGGCAAAGCGCTTGCCAACACAATCAGTATTGTGGTCGGCATCCCGTTTTTGCTGGGACTGGCGCTGCTGGGCATTTTTACGGGCGACCCCATTTTACTGGTCTTCTGCGTCATGCTCGCTCTGGGGATCGGCTCGCTCAACCCACAATCCTCGCGCTGGATTGCGCTGGGGATCAACTACGTCTTTAAACGAGCCGGCTACTATCACCTAACCGAAGACTACGACGAAGCCATTCGCGCACATACGCGCGCGCTGGAGAAAAACCCCAAGGATATTTCCCATTTGCTGGGGCGGGCCATTGCCCATGTCAACCTCGTAGAAAACGACCTGGCGTCGAAAGACCTCGAAACCATCCTGCAACTGGCCCCGGACCAGGTCGTTGCACTTGAGTTGTGCGGTGAATTGTGCTCCTTGAAAAAGGAAGACGACTCTGCGCTGGCGTATTTTGCGCGCGTTAAGGCGCTCAAGCCCGATTGGACGTTCCCCTGGTTCGACTGCGGCGGGCTGTACCTTGACCAAAAGCAATATCAACAAGCATTGGACGAATTTAATCAAGCGATTAAACTGCAAGCGCAATCCTCCCCGCTCTTCTTTGTGGTGCGTTCGATGGCGTATTATCGCCTGCAAGACCTCAAAGCGGCGCGCCGCGATCAGGAAGAAGCCATGCGCTTATCGCCCCAATATGCGCTTGTGATGAGCGATGTCAACCTTCGTTTATCTGAAGGCTATCTCGACTGGGCGCAAGACTACTACGGTTGGGTGTTGGCGAAAGACCCCAGGCAATGGCTGGCTTACCAGGGCCGGGCGGATGCGTACGCCGCTAACCACCAACCCGATGCTGCCATCGCGGATTACGACCGGGCGCTGGGGTTGGCCCCCAAAGAAGCGCTGCTTTACTTGCGGCGCGGCCTGGCGCGCCAAAAAGCGGGACATCCGGAGCAAGCCGCCGATGACTTTCGCCAGGCGCTGGCGCTGGCGCGCAAATCTCACTTGCGCAGGCGCGCGCAACAATTGCTGGCAGAGACCGCGCCGGCGTAGAGAGTCTTCGATATTTGATCTAAAAATAACGTAGGGCGGAAACTTGCCCCCGTAGGGGATTCATTCCGCCTTACACCCCGCCCTCCCATTTTCATCCTTCGGGGTGAGCACGCTCATGGAGTCTGACTTGAAAATAACGTAGGGCGGAATTCATTCCGCCTTACACCCCACCCCCCCATTTTTATCCTTCGGGGGTGAGCGCCGTTCATGGTGTCTGATCTGAAAATGGTTCTTTGGGAGTTGCCGGGATAAACCAGCCCATCTGGCGGGTCGCCGCACTGATTCCCAGAGAGCCGGAATCTTTCGCGGTAAGTAAGCTGCCCAACGCTGGGTGCGTTGGGCAACAGTGACAAGGTGGAGAGCACTTCGACAAGACTTCATACCGGTTTTAAACCGGCGACAGGGTGGGCAATGTAATCCCCCTCATGGGATGGAGTGAACTCACCCCACCGGCCGGGATTTGGCGCAAACCCACGCTTAATAAAATCGCCCATCCCTTCCCTTTATTTTATTCCTCATCAATCGAATCGTAAAACGCGAGATAGTCCGCTCGCTGCTCGCTATCCAGAAATTCCATAGCCGACCGGGGGTGCATATTGAGTTGTCCCGTCAGCATGTAGGGAATGTCATACCCCCAGGCAATTTTTTCGTGGAGCGGGACAACATGATCCCGCAAACACTGCAACACGGGACGCAGATGGAACTTCGGGTTCTTCAGGAAGCCCAACAGTAATTCCAAGGAACAATTGCCCGCGCCACGTCCCAGGCCGCCCAGCGTCGCATCCAAATAACTCGCCCCCAAAATAAGCGCTTCAATCGTGTTCGCATACGCCAGTTGCTGGTTGTTGTGGGTGTGAATCCCGACTTTCTTGCCGGTAGCTTCGGCATAACGGATGTACTTGCGAGTCAAACTTTGGATATCTTCCGAATAGAGCGACCCGTAACTGTCAACCAGATAGATCACCTCCACCTCGGTTTTACTCAGGATCTCCAGCGCTTCATCCAATTCGTTATCCGGCACCACCGAAATCGCCATTAAATTGATGGTGGTTTCATACCCTTTGTCATGAATCGCCTTAATCATATCCATTGCAGCCGGGATCTGGTGAATATACGTCGCCACCCGATACATGTCGAAGACACTCTGATCTTTCGGCAAAATATCGTTGTGATAATCCGTGCGTTCCACGTCGGCCATGGCCGAGAGCTTCAAGGTCGTTTTGTTTTCCCCCACAATCCGGCGGACATCTTCCTCGGTGCAAAACTTCCATGCCCCGTATTCCTGCGGTGAATAGATACGTTTATCGCCCTTATAGCCGATCTCCATGTAATCGACCCCGGCTTCCAAACACGTGTTATAGACGGCGCGAACAAATTCATCTTCAAAGCGTGAATTATTCATCAGCCCCCCATCCCGAATGGTGCAATCCAGCACCTTAATATCAGGACGATAGGTTAGCCAGGAACCCTTCTTTTCTAGCGAGCGGTGTTCTACCTTCTTTATCATGTTACTCAGCCTCCGATTATTTCTGAATGATTTGAATGCAGCTTTGCAGCGCTGCGACGATCGACACGCTAACGTCTAAAAAAGCGGCCAATAGGGGATATACAGCGACCGCCCAATTCAATTCCTTATGGACGGCCCGTTCCGCCGCCTGACGCCCCAAATCACTTGGGATGTCAGGCGACAATGGATAAACGAATTATAGCATCAGTTGTATCTTTTCAATATTCTGGGGAAGTTGTTGTTACATGGTGGTTTCGATACGGCAGCGGGACAACACCGCTGCCTACTCAACCACCAAATATTGAGAAGTTACATCAGTTGTATCTTTTCAATATTCTGGGGAAGTTGTTGTCATAAGGTGGTTTCCCCCTGCCGGGGACTACGCGGTACGGCGGCGTGATAGTGCCGCCGACTACTCAACCACCAATCATTGAGAAGTTACCATCAGTTCAACCAAAAGCCCGCCGGCGCGTCGAAAAACGTTCCCGCCCGGCAGTTTGAATAACGAAAAGAAACTTCCGAAGTCTCTGAGACTTCGGAAGTTTTTATTTAATCCTGCCACTCCAGTTCAAAATCGCCGATGTGGACGGTGTGACCGTCTTTGACGCCGGCTTTGCGCAGTTCATCTTCCACGCCCAGCGTTACCATCATTTTCTGGAAGCGGCGCAACGACCCTTGATGCTCAAAGTAAGTCATCTCGGCAGCGCGCTCGATGCCGGCCCCGGCCACCCGCCAATCGCTGCTGCCCTCACGGGTGATGACGAACTGGCGCAAGTCTTCTTTCGGACGGTAGACCGGCAGGGCAACGACGCTCTCTTCCATGGCGGGCGTTTCTGCCAACCGACCGGCCGCTTTGAGCAGCAATTTGTGGATATCGGTGTGCGCCAGGGCCGAGACGCCCATCAATTCGTAGCCGCGCTTCTTTAACTCTTTTTTGAGCTTGGGCATGCGCTCCAGCGCTTCGGGCTGGTCGATCTTGTTCAACGCCACGAGCTGTGGCTTTTTCGCCAGGTTGGGGTCAAAGAGCGCCAACTCGGCATTGATCTGACTGAAATCGGCCAGCGGGTCGGCAGAAAGCCCGTCGAGCAGGTGGATCAGCACACGAGTGCGCTGGATGTGGCGCAGGAAGTCGATCCCCAGCCCCGCGCCATCGCTCGCGCCTTCGATCAGCCCGGGAATATCGGCCAATACGATGTGCGTCTCACGGTCTATTTCGGCCACGCCCAGGTTGGGAACCAGGGTGGTGAACGGATAGGAGTCGATTTTCGGTTTGGCGTTGGTCAGCGCCGCCAGCAAGGTAGACTTCCCGGCGTTGGGGACGCCGATGATGCTGACGTCGGCAATTAGTTTCAGTTCCAGGCGCAGGCGCTTTTCTTCGGCGGGTTCGCCGCGTTCTCCCTTGCGAGGGGCCTGGTCTCTCGACGTGGCATAATGCTGGTTACCGCGTCCGCCGCGTCCGCCTTTGCAGACCACCAATCGCTGGCCGGGTTGTGTCAGGTCGCCAAGCAGGGACAGGGTTCCCTCTTCGGCAACCTCGTAGATCACCGTCCCGGGCGGGACAGGGACAACCAGGTGTTCGCCCGCCCTGCCGGATTTGTTGTTGCTGCCGCCGCCTTTGCCCTCCGGGGCAACGAAGCTGGTGGTGTGGCGGAAAGCGGCCAGGGTGTTGAGCGTGGCGCGCACTTCGAGGATCACATCCGCGCCGTGACCGCCATCGCCGCCGTCGGGGCCGCCGCGCGTCACGTACTTTTCACGGTGCATGTGGATCATTCCATCGCCACCCTTGCCGGATTTCACGAGGATTTCTGCCTGGTCAATGAACATAACGCTCTTTCTCTTTCCTTCGACGGGTGTAAGAGCGCAACGGCGCTGCGTCCTTCCTTAAAAGGATTGGGGATTATACCGCCTTTTCTGATGCGGCGTTCTTTATTGGGTCGCGCGCGAAAAAATACTGCCTCGCATCACGCCGTCAGCGTTCCCTTCATCTTTTCCCCCCCCATGAATTGAGCAACACCGGAAAAGCGCTTCCCATACGCGGGGGCAAACACTGCCATCATTCTTTATTCCTTCCTGGGGATCACTTGAATAAAGACCGAAAGGTTGCAAAAAAAACTTTGCGTGCCTTTGCTGCGCAAACCCCAGACCGCGCTATACAAACCGGGTTCTGCCGGGGCGTGCATGGGCACATGCAGATTAAGTTGATCTTTTACATTAACGACATAGGGGATAAAGTCTTCCCGGTATGTTTTTGGTTCAAACCTTGTTCCCCATCTGTAAAAAAGAGCCACATCGTGTATGGTCCAGTTCGAAAGGCCGGTATTTACAACCCGCCAGATGGCTAGAAACCCTTCCTTTGGGTAGAAAACGGCTCCCGGCTCAGGCTCACTGGAAAGTATTTTGCATTGGAAAGGCAGGGGTTGATCATTGCCACGCCTTGCATCTGTTACCTGTGCTTGTATCGTAAGCAGGATATTGCCTGGGATCGGTGTAAACAAAGGTATGGGCGTAACAGAAGGCCCGCGGGTGACGGTGGGAAATAGCGCGAAAGTGGCTCGACTCGTGGGCAACGGGATGGGTGTAATACTCGGTTCCGTTGTGCGCGTTGACGTCAAAACAGGCGTCGAAGTTTGCAAATTATCGGATGGGCCTGGCCTCAGGTTGCAACCTGCCAACAGGATAAGAACAACCGGTATGGCAAAGCACATTCTTGAAGATTTCATCGTGTTCTCCTTCATCATAGCAAAAACCTGATCGAAACCGGTAAAGCTTTGCTGCGCAAAACGCGGGGGGACGAAAGGAAGCGACTCGTTTTTGCGTGTTGTCATACCTTACGGGCATTATACGAAATCAATCAAGTCAGTTTGTGGATGGTCCGTGAACAGGCCATCCTTACGCAATTATACCCATCTATTCACCTGCCCCCGCATAGTAGATTCGTCCCCTGCGACGGAGTATGGGGCCATGCCGGGTTTTGTGGTCGGCAGAATGGGAATCGTCAGGTGGATCGGACGTTGCGCGGAAAACAAGAGTTTACCTGGAGTTTGCCTGGAGTCTAACTGGAGTTGGAATACTTTTCCGCTTCTCTATATATTTAAGAAGGATGAATTATCAAAATCCATCATCCGGAAGAAAAATTTGCGCCACAGGAGGTGCTATTTTTGAAGACCATACTTTATCGTAAAGAACGTTCCTAACATTTCTATTCAAAATCAACATCATCCAATAAGGAGAAAAAAATGAACATAAGACGTTTTTCACTCGCAATTGCAGTCCTGGTCGTCATCATGGCCGCCGCCATCGGCATTGCCCACCAAAATGTAAGCGCAGCCACTGTCTGCAGCCCGGCCACCGCGATCTCTGTTCCGTACGCCAAGGATGGCGTTGGGAACGTTTGCCTGGTAGCCGCCTCGTTGTGCAGCTACATCAATTCATGGAACCTGACGACGTTGGAAGTCAACGGTACTTCGTACCTCAATGCCTACGTGACCGCTGCCTCCATTGCGCCCCTGAACGGCGCATACACCATCCATTACGTGAGCACTGTTGCATACGGGCACTTTGAAATTGCCGGAACGTGCAGCGCGGTTCCCACTGCCACTACCGGCGTTGCGCCGACCGCCACACGCACACCTACTACTGGCGGCCCGACTGCAACGCGCACCCCCTCGCCGGGGGCTTCCCGCACCCCCACCACCGGCCCGTCGCTGACCCCCACCCGCACACCCACCTCGGTAATCGTCCCCACCAATACCCCGACACCTGTTGCCACGCTTCCCGGCGGCTTCCTGGATAACCTGGACAGCTACAACACCAGCCTGTTCACCAAAGCGGATGGTTGGACCAATGGCTTGCCGTTCAACGTCGGTTGGCGCGCCGACCACGCCAACTTTGCCAACGGCATCCTGACCATCACGCTCGACAACGCCACCTGCCCGTCCGGCTGCTCGAATATGCCGTATGCCTCCGACGAATATCGCCGCAATACACTTAGCGGTTATGGTTTGTATGAGGCAAACTACAAAACCGCTAAAGCCAGTGGCATTGTGGGTGGTTCGTTCTTCCTCTACACAGGGCCATCAGACAATCAGCCCTGGGACGAAATTGATTTCGAAAGTCTGGGCAATAACACCACCCAAGTACAGCTAAACTACTATACCACTGGCGTGGGTGGGCATGAAACGATCATCAACCTGGGCTTCGACTCTTCGACGGGCTTCCACACCTACGGTATCGATTACGAGCCGACCTTCATCAACTGGTATGTTGATGGCGTGCTGGTCCACACTGAAAACGGTTCACGCGGCGCGCTGCCTTCACATACCATGAAGATGATGATGAACCTGTGGCCCGGCTCCGGTGTGGATAGCTGGATTGGCGCTTTCACTTACACCGGCCCGCTCTACGAGCAGATTAACTGGCTGAAGTACACACCCAAATAATTGACACGCCCCAAAGCGGGTGGGCAATGATGCCCGCCCGCTTTTTGATTCCTGTCCGCTTTCGCCAACGCCGGACAGTCTGGGGTATTCGCAATTAACACTCTTGAAAGAATCAGGAACCGGAGCCTGACCGGAGTCTGGACGGGTTCCGTCTCATCTATAATAGAAACAAATGTAACAGTCACCTGCAAACCACACAAGGAGAAGATATGATGAAAAAATACTGGCTTTTATTACTTGGGGCAACATTCCTGCTCGCGCTGCTCGTCACCGTTCCGGCCCAGATGGCTGCTGCGGCGGCGACCCGCACGCGCACGCCCACTCGCACCCCCACAGTTGCGCCGACCAAGACGCCGACCCCCTTGCCGGGGGCTTCCCGCACGCCCACGATCACCCCCACGCCCACCGGCGGCTTCCTGGACAACCTGGACAGCTACAACACCAGTCTGTTCGCCAAGTCGGACGGCTGGACCAACGGCAGCCCGTTCAACGTCGGCTGGCGCGCCGACCACATCAGCTTTGCCGGCGGCATTATGACGATCACGCTCGATAACCTGACCTGCCCGTCCGGTTGCTCGAATATGCCGTATGCTTCCGGCGAATACCGTCGCAACGCACTCAGCGGTTACGGACTGTATGAAGGAAACTTCAAGGCTGCCAAGGCCAGCGGCATCGTGGGCGGTTCGTTCTTTCTTTACACCGGCCCGTCGGACAGCCAGCCCTGGGACGAGATCGACATCGAGATTTTGGGCAAAGACACGACCCAGATGCAGACCAACTACTTCACCAACAGCGTCGGCGGGCATGAGACGCTGATCCCCCTGGGCTTCGATGCTTCGGCGGCTCTCCACACCTATGGTATCGAGTACCGCGCCACCTATATTAACTGGTATGTGGATGGCGTGTTGGTGCATACCGAGAACGGCTCGCGCGGCGCGCTGCCCTCGCACACCATGAAGTTGATGATGAACCTGTGGCCCGGCATCGGCGTGGATAGCTGGCTCGGCGCTTTCACCTACACCGGCCCGCTTTATGCCCAGGCCAGTTGGCTGAAGTACACCCCGTAAACGCGCCCATCGTCCGCCAAAATAAACTTGTCTACCGTACAGTTGAAAAAAAGAACGCGGATTAGCGCGGATGATGCGGATCAGTGCAGATTTTTAAAGCTTTATCCGCGAAAAGCTGCTGAATCAGCGTGACCCGCGTTCTATTTTGGGCCATCAAGCTTCAATGCACGGTAGAAAAAAAAGAAAACGGGACCGGGTTTATTTTACCCGGCCCCGTTTTTGAATTTGTTTTCAGCCAGTTCCAACTGCTGGAAACATTCCAGGTTCGAAGAAATTGCCGAAAGCTCCCCCGATTCTTCGAAAAGTTGCTGCGCTTTCTCGAACAATTGCCGCGCCAGGGCAAAATCGGCGCGCTCAATGGCAAGACGCCCCAACCAGTTAAGCGCCCAGCCTTCCCCGGTGCGGTCGCCGATCTCGTGCGAAAGCGCCAGGCCTTCTTCGAGCAGTTGCTGCGCCTGGTCGAAGCGGCTTTGTTTCCACTGGATCACTGCAAGCTCGCGCAGTATTTCGCTGATGCGTTGTTTGGCCCCCAGTTGCCGGGAAATTTCCAGGCTTTCGGTCAAGACGCCGGCGGCAAAATCGTTGTCGTCTTCTTCCAGCGCCAGCTTGCCGGCGTGACGAAGGCTGGCGGCAATGGCCCACTGGTGCCCCATGCGGCGGAAAATCGCCAGGCTTTCTTGCAGTATTTCGCGGCTGCGGGCGCGTTCGCCGCGCTGCCACAATCCCCTGGCAAGATGATCGAGCGCCCAGGCAATTTCTTCCCGGTCGTCCAGGTCGCGTAATATTTCCAAACTCTCTTCGATCAGCAAAATCCCCTGTTCGTTATTGCCAAAGCGAAAACATCCCTCGGCCACGTTTTGCAGCAGCCGCCCGATGAGCGGTTTTTCGCCGTTTTCCCTGGCGAGTTGCAAACCTTCTTCGGCCAACGCAAGGGCTGCGGTATAGTCGCTTTGATGGGCCGCCAGCCAGCTTGCGCCCCAAAGTGTTTTGATGCGGCCAACGCTGGTTATCTCCGCGCCTTGCGCCAGCGCCCGGTCCATCCAAAGGCGGGTTTCGCTCCAGATGTTGAGCATGTCCCAGTAGCGCCAGACGGCCCCCAGCAGGTTAAAAGCCATGTCGGTCTGTCCGTTGTCCAGCATCCATTGCAGGGCAATTTGCAGGTTTTCGTGCTCCTGCCGGATGCGGCCTGCCCAGCCCGGTTGTTCCGGCGCGCCGATCTTGCGCTCGGCCTGCTCGACCAACCCCAGGTAGTAGGCCGCGTGGCGGCGCTGTGTGTCGTCACGCTCTCCGCTGGTATCCAATTGGTCGAGGGCGTATTCGCGCACGGCTTGCAGCATTTGGAAGCGCGTGTCGCCGTCTTCATCCTGCGAGGCGTAACGCGCCAGGCTTTTATCCGTCAGGCCATCCAGCCCGGCCAACACGTCGGTTGTCTGGCAGACGGCCTGGGCTGCGGCCAGACTCCATTCACGACCGAAGACGGCCAGTTGCCTGAAGAGCGTTTTTTCGGCGTCGGGCAGCAGTTGGTAGCTCCAGTCGATGGCATCCCACAGGGTTTTTTGGCGCAGCGGCCTGTCGCGGGTCGTGTCGCGCAGGGATTTCAGGCCGCGCTCCAGGTGGGGCAGCACCTGGTTGGGGGCGAGCTTCTTCACCTGCGCGGCGGCCAACTCAATCGCCAGCGGCAGACCATCCAACCGGTGACAAATGCGCACCACAGCTTCCTTGTTGGCCTCGTTCAACGCAAACGTGGGGTGCAGCGCCTGCACACGCTGGACGAACAGGTCGACAGCGGCCCACTGCTCCAGTTGGTCGAGGGGCGGCAGGTTGCCGGGATCAGGCCGGGGCAGTTCGGGGACGACGAAGCGGGTTTCGCCGTACTGGTTGAGGGCTTCGCGGCTGGTGACCAGCACCTTGAGATCGGCGGCGGCCTGCAGTAGTTCCACCACCAGGGAACCGGCCTCGATCAACTGCTCGAAGTTGTCGAGGATCAGCAGCGCCTGGCGCTCGCGCAGGGAGGCATTGAGCGCATCGAGCAGCGATTGCGCCCCAACCTTCTCAAGGTTGAGCGAACGCGCAATCTGGGGGATCAGCAGCGCGGGGTCGTTCAAGGTTTCCAGCGGGATGAAGAAGACGCCGTCGCGGAAGTTTCCCAACAGGCGCGCGCCAACATCCATCGACAGGCGGGTCTTGCCCACACCGCCCGGCCCCGTCAGGGTCAGCAGACGCACGCCCGGTCGTTGCAGGATGGCAACCACCGCCGCGATGGTCTCTTCCGCACCGATCAGCGGGGTCAACGGCGCTGGCAAACGATGCACTGAGCTTGCCGAAGTGTTGGTCAACAAGGCCGGTTCGCGCGCCGGGAGCGCCGGTTCCGGGTTCAATTGCAAAAGCAGGACCTGGACCAGGTCGCTCAGATAGATAAAGTAGGTGCTCTGGCTGACGCTGAGTTTGCTGCCAAAAAATGTGACCGAGGCGTCGGGGTTCTCCAAAATCAAATCGAACAACTCGCGTTGGGTGGGGGAAAGCAAGCTCTCGCGCAGCGCCTGGCGCACCTGGTGTACGCCGCCGCGCTGCTTGATCCACGATTGCCAGGGTTCGGCCTGGACCAGGCGCAAGGGATGGCGGCGCATACCGAGCAGCGCTTTGACGTGTTTTTCGTCCCAGATGGCGGGGGAAGATGATGATGGGGGCACCGGGCGGTTCTCCAAAAGATGATTGCAGGGTTTGTTCGATTTCCGGCGAACCGGGTGGTTCCAATTTTACTCCCGCCGGGCGCATTATGCTCTGTCCCCACACTGCAGGTTCAGGGCGATTGCATCTAATTTATTGGCACATTTTGGACTTCAAAATGGCAAATCGTCTTGTTTTCGCCTGATTCGGCGCGGCTAAAGCCGCCCCTCAGTACGTGAAAGTCCTTCGGACTGACGTTTCTTAGCCCCGGAGGGGCTTCCATGTACTGAGCCGGGGCTTCAGCCCCTGGCGAATCTTGAAAATTAGCCAAAATCTGGATTTAGATGCAATAGCCCTGCTGCAGGTTAGGGTCTATGGAAACCGGGCCGGGGTTTAGAGTTTGGAGTCCAGAGTCTAGAGCCTGGCTGAAGTCTAAGGGGGATTTTTCGTCTCTAATAGACCTGTTCCCGAATAAAAAGGCGACAGTGGATGTTATTTTCAACCCGGCCCAGAAAGACCTGATCTACGCCAAGACCGATATGGGCGGCGCATATCGTTGGGATGCCGTTACCAAGACTTGGACCCAGTTGCTCAACTGGGTTGGCACGGATGATTGGAACTGGACCGGCGTGGAAAGCCTGGCCGCCGACCCGGTCAACCCCAATAACCTTTACCTTGCCGTTGGGACGCATACCAACGAGTGGGCGTCCACCAACGGCGCAATCCTGCACTCATCTGACAAAGGCAACACCTTCACCTGTGTGGATATGCCCTTCAAGATGGGCGGCAACATGAACGGGCGCGGCATGGGCGAACGCCTGGCAATCGACCAACCTCGGCAGCTACATCAACTCGTGGAACACGACCAGCCTGACGGTCAATGGCATCAACGAGACCAATATCTACGTCGCCGCCGCCTCCTACCCGGCCAAAGTCAACGGCTACTGGTATGTGAGCTACAATAGCGCCGTCTCGTACGGTCACTTCGAAGCGAAATAAATTTTCCCCCCGTAGGGGCACAGTGGGTGGTTGAGTAGCGCTTTGTGTATGCACTTGCACCTAACGCAAGTGCAGGCGCTGAAACCTGCTACGCCCCTACTTGATTAACTCACCTTACGCACACCAGGCTATTAGCCACAGACCACCCGCAGTTCGAGTTACTTTACCTATGGTTTGAGTTACTTAACCTGCGGTTTGGGTTACTTTACCCGCAGTTCGAGTTACTTCACCTATGGTTTGAGTTACTTCACCCGCAGTTCGAGTTACTTCACCTATGGTTTGAGTTACTTTACCTGCGGTTTGAGTTACTTCACCCATAGTGCGAGTTATGCACTTCGCGCGCACAAAGGACGACAACTGCGTAAGGTGAGTTGATTAAATGACAGGCGTCTGGTTTGATGAGCCAGCAATTCCAAATCTGAAATTCGATGTTTGAAATAGACAACTTTTTCGCCAAATTATGCGGCGTTTTAGCATGGGAAAGATCATCGAACCGCCAAGCTCGCCAAGAGCGCTAAGAAAAACAAGATATAAAGCAGTTTTTTGATTTTCCTTCGCGTTCTTTGCGCTCTTCGCGGTTCGCCAAGGTTTTAGATTTGGAATTGCTGTTTGATGAGACGCCTGTCTTGTTTTGTGGGCGGGCATGTGGTACATTTTGCTCGTTGTTTGACGATTAAGGAGATGCGGATCTAAGACCCGCCCCTCCTATTGACGATACCCCTCGTGGTTGGGATTTGCGCTTTTTTATTAAGCGGAAAAGCGCAAATTCCAACCGGGGGCATTCTATAAGGACCTGTTATTGTGATCTGGGACGAGCAGCATCTTAAGGCGCTTCTACGTTTGCGTCGCTACTCCAAACAGTTGCTTGACGATGAACCGTGGTCGAGTTGGCTCCATGAGCGGCATGGCGCAAACGCAGTGCGCGAATCCCTGCGCCAGGCTCCGCTGCAACCGCCCCAACGCCAACTCCTCGAAACGATTCTGAGCAATCCATCCACGCCCACGTTCAGGCGCGCCGCCATATTGCATATTGGTCAGACCACCTATTTCCGTTACCTGGATGCGCTCGTTACCGCGCTGCTGGAGTACCTCAACGGGCCAGCGAACGGGGATGACCCATCGACCGTCCCGCTCACCAACCTGCCCGTCCCCCTGACCCCGTTCGTTGGCGCACAGACGACCCTTCAGCATATTGCCGCCCTGTTAGAGCGTCCACAGGTCCGTCTTGTCACGCTCATGGGCACAGGCGGTATTGGAAAAACCCGCCTGGCCATCCAGGCCGCGCGTCACATC
>JBARBA010000571.1:0-25544 GCA_049792555.1 Anaerolineales bacterium | reverse complement strand
TCTCACGACTACCGCCAATTTTTTTGTGATCGCAATCGTAAGGCCCGAACACAGAAGTCGCCACCCAGGATGGCGAAAAACCGATCAGCGAAATCCAGATCGGCGATTACGTCCTGGCCTGGAATGCAGAAACCGGTGAGATCAGTTTCCACCCTGTCACCGATACGATCCACCACACCGATAAGACCGAAGTGGGCTTGCCGAACAAATCGGCGCGGCTGCCGCGCACGTAGTTCGAGAGCGATAGGGCCAGCATCCCGGCCGTCTGGCGCACGTTCTCCAGGCTGGATTTCCCGACGCGCGCTTCCATGAAGTCGTGCAGGTCGGTGAGCGTCGGGGCTGGAGCGCCATCCTTTCCCCAGATGGGTTGATACAGCGACATCAGTGCTTCATCCAACAGCGCGCGTTCCATCGGTTCGTCGCGGTGGACGCCCAACATGCGCAGCATCGAGATCGCCATCTCGACCTGGCTGCCGATCTCGGTGTTGATGATGTCCAATACGTTTACAGATGCGTCGCTCGTGCCCAGCACACTGCGCTGGTACACATCCGGGCCGAGAAAGCCCAGATCGACGTTGCCCTGCGGGTCGATGATTACCAGACGCATGCCCATCAGCAGGTGGCGCAGCAAAAGCACCTGGACGGTGAAGGTCTTGCCTGAACCGGTCTGGCCCAGGACCACCGTGTTGTAGGACGGGTTCCGATCATCAAAAATGTCCAGGATGACCGGGGCCTGGTTGCGGTCAATGCCCAGCAGGATGCCTTTGGTGGTCGTGCGCCTGCGATACGAAAGCGCCGACCCGGCCAGCAGCGCTGCGCCAGTGGTGGTCATCATCGTGCCGTCCGTTTCGGTCAACGTCTCGGCGCTGAACAGGGTGGGGAGAACCCTGCCGGGGGCGTAGATGCGCTCCATTTCCAGGGGTACCGCGCCGCGCACGATTTCCACGCGCCCGTTGAGCGTTTGTTCATCAGGCGCGTCCACCAGCACATACAGGCTGGCAGTGTGCATGGCTTCGCCGCGGCTGACCGCCTCGCGCACCGACATGACGCCCTGATTTGCTTCGTTTGCGTCTTGCACACCGTCTATGCTCTTGTTGCCGTTGAATTGGGCTGCCGCTGCTTTCTGGCGCAGCAGGCGCATGGTCTCGCGCTGCGGAAAGGTGTGTATCTGCAAGGCTGCCCAGACCGGGAAGTCTTGCGCCAGCAGGTTGTGCAGGGTGCGCGGGTGCAGCAGCGCTGTGCGTTGGTTGAAGCGGGTGCGCAACAGGGCGAAATAGCGCCCGTCATCGGCGCGGATGCTGCTCCACTCGCTGGCCGCCATCCCGGTAAACGGGCGCGGCAGTTCGTGGTCCAGCGGGAAAGCCTGCACGCCGAAAGCGCCCAACAGGCCGATCAGGCTGGTTTCTTCGAGCAGCGTATCCACCACCAGGTAGAGACGGATGTAACGCACGGCTTGAATGGTGCGGTTCAGGAAGTCTTCGTAGTCGATGCGGTAGGCAAGGACGCCGGGGGGCAGGTGTTTCTCCGGGGTGGCAACCTGCTGAAAACCTTCGAGAATGGTTTCTTTTTTGAGGGTATCGGCCACCATCAGCAGGCGGGCCGAGGGGAGGCCCCGCGCAATGCGCGGCAGGGCCTCCCACAATCCGGCGGTGTTCACCAGGCGCGCCGGGGAGGCGGTGGTGATGTCGTATGGAACTAATTGGATGATCATTTGTCCACATCCAGGGTATAGAGCGGTTGGTCATCCCAGGTGGTGACTTCGAGGCGGGTCTCCTGGCGCGGCATGATGCGCGGCAGGATCACCGTGGACGGACGATATTTGTGCCACAGCCAAAGCGCGCTGTAGGTCACTACGGAGCGGTTCCCAAAGCGCTCGAAGCGCACCATGCCCGCCAGCATCAGCACAGCAGTCACGACAGCGCCGATGGCTCCGGCCACCTGCAACATCAGGATGGACGGCATAACAGCGATCATCAAATCCTGCAAACCCAGGCCAAACAAATACTTGGGTTCGTAGTGCAGCATATCGGGGGGTAGGCGGTAATGTAAGTCGTTCATTTATTTTCCCAATGCGCCTACGATGGTGGTCGCCACTGCCACGAGAATCAAGCCTGTGATCACGGTGGGAATGTGGCGCTTATACTGTTCAGCGACCTCCGGGAAGAGCGCGCTGCCTGCCATGATCAGACCAATCAAACCGAAGCTGATCCCGGCGAAAACGATGGCAAGCGCTTTGAAATCGAAACTGGCCGCCTGCCCGGGAAGGGAAGGCGCGATTTTGCGGCCGATGTTGGTCACGATAATGCTAAATTCTTTGAGACGGAGTATGTTCATGTTGTAGTGGCTCCTGTTTCTGAGTAGTGGAATGAAAGGAAATAACGAGCAGCCCATCCGGCGCTGAACAGCGAATGGTGATAAACGGTAAGCGATCCATTTTTAATGCGGCATAGTCGTACCTCCTGGTTAGGGGATGGAAAGGAAATCACGAACAACCCATCCGTTGCCGAAGGGGGAATGCACAAAAACCCAGACAAATCCCTCCACCGAAACGGTCTGGAGCGGGTTGGAGACATCCAGCCAGGTGCCTTTCGGCAGACCGACGATGATGGCAGCTTTCATGGATGGATTAAGGCGCAGATTTACGCCCTTGATTACCTGCGCGCGCGTATGCAGAAGAATCGGCGTAGCGCTTGCTGCGGGAGGCGGGTTTAATTCGCCGATCACGGCCAGCCGCTGCGTATTGTTCGGGCTGTCCGCCTGGCTGGGATCGAAAAGCGTGACAATGATCGATGGACTGAGTGACATGAATGTTTCGATCTGGTCCAAAGACAGACTCACCACCCGGGTAACGGGATAGACCACCACCCGACCATTGCGGGTGCGCAAGGTGATGTCATCCCCGGGTTGGATCGGGAGATCGGAAACCCGGTCCTGTGGCAGGGCAATCACCCGCCGCACCTCCGTCCCGGCCAGCCACTCCGGTCCCTGCGGGTTCCACTTGCCGGTTTTGTCGTCCACTTTGCCTTGCTGCAAGACGAACAGGCGGCCCAGGATTTCGAGCGAGGCCGGGGCGTTGGCATCTTCGGCGGGCGAACCTGCGCCAAGTAGCACCGGAATGGCGGTATCTGTGGGGATGGGCGCAGGCGTTTCTGTAGGCATGGGCGTGCCGGTGAGTTCCGGCGCAGGCGTGGCAGTGAGTTCCAGCGCAGGCGTTGCCTTTGGGGCGGCGCTGCCGGAAGAAACCAGCAAGAACACGATAAATAGCATCATAAAAACCCCCGCACCCCCACCCAGGAGGGCCAGCTTTTGACCGGTGGACCAGCTCTGGAGACCGGTTTTGCGTTTGACCACCGTTTCGCCAATCGAGACCGGTTCGCCGCGCAGCACGGCCTGGACAACCTGCGAATCCAGGGGCACCTTTACTACCGAGTTCTCGCCTGAGGGGATTTTGCCTTCCAGACGGGCCTCATCTCGTAATTGACGGACAACGTCGAGCTTTTGCCCCGGGGTCACGGCATTGGCCTTTTGAATACGGTTTTCGAGATAGAGTTCAAAGATTTGTTCTGCGTTCATGCTTTCTCCGTTTCTTGCCCCACTAGAGGGCCTGTCCCCGTCAGGGGGCCTGCCCCCGCTAGGGGGTCGGGCGTGATAAATTGCGCAGCGCGCAACGCGCGTTGCAGGCTATCAGGGCTGCTATGTTCGAAACCCGGCGCGACCGCCAGTCTGGCTGCGCTCTCGCTGCGGCGCGAGGCAGCCTTGATCATCTCGACCTGTTCGTCTTGCCAGCCTTCGCGGCCCGCCAGGGTCTGCAAAATTGTCTCGGCTTCAGCCGGGCTGGGGGTGAATAGCCCGGTGCCGGGCTGCTGGTGATCTTGTTCCAATGCTTCGGCCTGGTCGAGCACAGGCGGCAACTGGGCGAGAGCAGGGGAATGTGGCGCTGGCGCGGATCCTTCGGCGGCCCGCTCTGCATCAACGAATACATCCCCGCGCGGCGGAGGGGGATTTTGCTGGCTTGGCACAGGAAGCCCCGCGACGCGCGCGCCTGCTGCGGAAAGCAGACTAGCGGTGACAACAGACGCCGATGAGTTGCCGCCTTCCTGCCCCCCGCCCTGGAAAGCCCCACCCAAAGCGCCAGCCACCGCCCCGGCAGGGCCGCCCAGCAGCGCGCCGGTCAGGCCACCGGTGAACGCGCCGCCCAACCCGCCCATGATGTTCGGCCCCTGCCCAAAGACGGCCTGGATGGATTGTCCCCACACCTGGCCGCTGTCGGTCAGCAGCCGGAATGCGCTACCGCTTATCACCGACAGGGCATAGATCATCACGAGGATAATCACCAGGTAGCGGGTCGCGCCCGCGATGTCAGACGAACTCCCGATCAGGCTGATCCCGGCTGTCACCCAACGCATGAAAATTGCCATCGCCAGGGAGAGCATCACCACGTTAAGGTACTTCCCAATGATCGAGGCCAGGATCGTATTGCCAAACTCGAAGAAGCCCAGCGGCAGCGCGGCAAACAGGAACAAAATCAGCAGCATGGCTGCCACCGCCATGAAGGCAAATGTGACCGCGGCCAACAGCAGCATAATCGCCCCCATCAGCGAGAGCACGGCCCACATCAAGGAGTTCCCGGCAGCTAATTGACGATTCAGCATTGACTCATCGGTTTCGACTTCGGTGTTGCCTGAGCTTGCGTTCGAAAGCGGGAAGCCCGGCTCGAACAAGTAGACGGTAACGATCTGCCGCACCGGATCGGGAAAGTATTGCTTTTCAAACACATCCGGCAGCTTCCAGGACGTGCCAGCGTCGATTGATACGTTCGAGGCTTGCATCGGCCCGGTGACGACTTCTTTGGCATCCACGCTGCCGCTCATTACCTGCTGGACCATCTGACTGCGCAAGGTTTCAATCGCAGTCACCAGGTCGTACCCCTGGCTGCCGCTGATGAACAAGACCGCCAGGACGAATCCCCAGGCGATGGCGCGTTCGGGGCGCACCAATTTCGAACCGCCGCTCCACAAGGGAATTGCCATCAAGACGCCCGACAAGGCCACCGCAATGTAAAACAAGCCGCTGGAACCCATCACAACCTGGCGCAAAACGTTCGGCATGAGTGTGTTGGCGATCTTGAGGAAAGCGTCCGTGATCTCGGCCAGGATGGGCGTGTTCACGGTCAGGTCGAAAAGACCAGCCAACAACCGATCAATCAACCAGATGGCCTCATCGAATGAACGCGCCGCGCCTGTCCCGATTTCGGTGACTCCCCAGCGCACCATATATTCAAGCAGCTCGGAGGTGGAGTAACAACGGGTCGGGTCTGCGGCAACGCCGCCCGTCCCGCTGCAATAATCAGGGTCGCCGCCGCCGTGAGGGGCCGCCGCCCGGACGGGCGTTGCCAGGAACACGGACAACGCCAAACCCAGGATCAACCCCAACAGCACTCCCTGTTGACGTTGTTTGCGCCCTTTGCGCCAGACAAAAAACACGATCAGGCCAATGACGATGATTGAACCCAGAATTCCCGGCCAGTTAATCGCCGATTGGGACTGAACGGACAGGGTGTCTGTAGCAGCGGCATCATCCTCGCCGTATTCCACAGGTTGCAGGTGGTCCAAATTCAGGTTGACTTCCAGCGTCCCGCCGGGCCACAAGATCGAGCGCAGCATGCCGCGCACTTCCAATGCGCCGTGATAGAACCCGGAAGCGTCCCGGGACATTCCGGGAAACAGCCAGATTTCACAGCGGCCGTCCGCGCCGGTCATGCAGGAACCTGCGTCCAAGTCAGTCACGTTCACATGGTTGGGGGAGGCTGAAAAATCATAGCGGTACAGGTGCAGACGAACGTTTTCCCCGGCAACCGGGGTTCCCTTGTCGCCCTGGATGACAACCGCGCGAACCATGTCCAACGCTTGCGCCCTGGCCTCGCCCGGCAGAAACAGCAAGAGAAAAAGAACGGTCAAAACGCATACAATGCGTATTTTTTTCATGTAAATCAAACCTCCAGGGTCGTCAGTGTCTTAAGTAAGCTGGCAAACTGCGCAGCGCATCGCTGTAGCTCGCTGCCATTTTGGGCGCAGGATCCACCGCCGGGCCTTTCCCCCCAGGCGGCATATTGATCTGGTAGTGCAAGTGGTACCCACTCGATGCGCCGGTGTTGCCCACTTCGCCGATCTTGTCGCCCCGCACCAGGATCTGCCCCGGCGCCAAGTTCTCGACCTCATTCAGGTGAAAGTAAGCCGCCGTCCAACCGGATAGCACCCAGTAGATGTTGCAATTTTCTGGGTTAAATGGATCGCAATCTTTCTCCTCCACCTCGGCCTCGATGATGACGTGGTTGCCCATCGGCCAACCACATTTTTGCAACGAAGTCCCTGATCCAGCCTGATCCACAGGTGGGCAATCGCGCCTGACTTCGAGCACAATCGCCCGCCTCGTTGTTACTGCTACGGTAGCCCCCGCGATACTCTTTGTCGTGCATTCCGCCACCGGGCACCAATACGTTGCTATGTCTATCCCCCAATGCGGAACCCATTTGCCGGCCTTGTTTGTGTAGTTCGGGTCGCAGAACCAGGCTGAAATGGTGGCCCAATCGTTCGGGCGGTAGCTTTGAACCGGCCACTCAGAAAAAGGATTGTCGTCGTATTTTTTCCCAATATCGCCACAGCTTCCGCCAGGCGGCACAGGACCGCCTCCGCTGTAGATAGCATCCTGGGTAGGCACGGGGACTTGTTGCATGGTGCTGCCCCCAATATGCAGCAGGGACATGCTTCCCAACAGGCAGAATGCCAAAATCAGGATAAGTAAGATGTTGAACGCGCGTTTCATACTTTCCGCCTCACGGGATATACAACGGCAAAGTCGGCGGTTCCAGGCGGAACCACATTTCCAGCGGCTGGCCTTTGTTGGCGCTGTCCTGGGATGCCTGCATCACGCCGGTGCGTTGCAGGTAGGGAATATCCACCCGCAGGGTTTGGCCTTTGAGATAAGCTGGCACGCAGAAGCTGGCTTTGCCGTTCACGGTGTAACTCTGGCCGACCTGCCCGTAGGAGGTATCCAGGAAGTTCACCAGCAGCCCGTTGACGCCCTCGCCCTGGGCGGCCATCATGCTATCGCTGTTGCCATCCACGTAGACGTACACGTTCAGGATCATGCTGCCGCATGGACCGGAAAGCCGAGGCGCTGGCGGCGTGGGCGTCGTGTCGCTGCCTCCTCCACCGCCTCCTCCGCCCCCACCCCCTCCGCCTGGCGTCTCGCTGCCGCTGGGTCTCAGGCCGGTCGGGGTTATCGAAGGGCTGGATGTGGGGGTAAGCGTCGGCGTGAGGGTGATGGTGGGTGTAATGGACGGGGTCGGGCTGCTGGCCCAAGCAGTGGCTGTAAGCGACAAGGCGGTGCCGGTGGCGTTTAAGTCAGGCGTCGAGGTTGGGGCAACCTGCGCAGTTGCAGTAAGCGATTGGGCTGTGCCGGTGGCATTTAGATCCGGCGTCTGTGAAGGGATAGTGGTGGCGGTAAAAGTAGGGGTAAGCGTTGCCGCCTGGGCCGTGCCGGTGAGAGACCAGGCTGTGCCGGTGGCATTGAAATCCGGCGTCGAGGTCGGACCCTGCGCTGTGAGCGTCAGCGCAACGGACGTGGCGGTTGCCCCATAATTGGGGGTTGGCGATATCGTCCCCGTAGGGGATGGCGTAAATGTCCTGGTCAAAGTGAACGTGGGGGAAGCTGTGGGCGCCGAGGGAATCTGCTGGGTATATGGCGTGGGGTGGGCAGATGAGCTGAACCACGAGCTGACGTAATACAGGGCAATACGCCCAACGCCTGCCGTTGATGTATTTGCTCCGCTGCCTCCCATGGCATTCAAGCCGCCCAGGGTCAGCTTCGCGCCTTCGATGCGGACCGATCCGCCTGATCCGGCGCCCGTATTCTGTCCATCCTGCCCTTTTGCGGTGACGGTTCCCCCAAAATTGACGTTATTTGCCATGATGTAAATTGCTCCGCCACCATTCCCGCCTTTTCCCGTGTCCCGCCCTCCCCCCCCGGAACCCAGGTACAGACGGCTCAGAGGGGGAGACCCGTAGGTATCCCCATCGGATGTTTGACAGGGTTGCCTCTCACACCCGCCGAAATTCCCCTGACCGCCAGGGTTGCCAATATTCCCTGCTCCTCCGCCCCCATTCGCCTGCGTGGATTTAATGCCCGTTCCGGGCCAGGAATCGCCCTGGTACGCCAGCCCGCCTCCGCCGCCTGCGCCTCCCCGGTATCCCAGGTAATTCAAATTGATATTTCCCGAACCGTACCAATTGCCTTTGACCTTGAACACCATCAACCCATACCGAGTCCCATCCCAGGCATAGGCGAGCAGGGTGCCGTTCAGGGCCAGGTTGTTGTAGTTCGGAACGCGCTGGAGTATCACATGCTGCGAGGCTCCCAGGCCGCTGTCGTCTCCGGCGTGTGCGCCATAAAATTTTGTTTTGTGAGATGTGAATGTCACCAGGTTTGCAGAAACATTCTGAACCCGCAGCAGTTCGTAATTGCCGGTGTTGGCGGCGCTGCCTTGCATGTTGATCAAAATTGTCTCGTCGCCTGCATTCAAACACCCGCCGTATGGGCTGGTGCGCAGCGTGGCCGTCGCGGCCGCCAAGCCGACGACTTCGTAGGACGCCGCGTCGCCGCCGCTGGAACACACGCGACCGGGGTGATTATTGGCATGGATGTTGAATATGGTTCCGGCGGCGATGGTCAGGTCGCCATCTGCGCCGTTGCCCCAGGTAAAAGGCGCGTCTGCCGAAGGCTGGGCCGCCTGGGCCTGCGCCAGCCCCGGGAAAAACGCCAGGGATGCCAATGAGGCCAGGATGACGATCGGGATAATCAAGCGTTTGAACATAAGGTTTACCTCCAGGTTGAATTAGGGTGAATAGAAACTTCGAGCGATTGTTTGTTACAAGGAATTCAAGTTGATTTTTTGTGACAAGAAATAGGTTTATGACAGGAAGTCATCTAGGTTTACGATCAGATCATCGTCGTCCGGCAAGTCGTCGATCTCGACCTTCATGCCGCCGGAGCGCAGCGCAGTTTTTATGTAGGCGGCCCGTTTGCGCGCCGGAACCTGCTGAAAGACAGCGATCAGGTCATCGTCCTCGCCCTCGCGCAGGGTCAGGACGGCCCGGATCACGACCGATAACGCCGTTGCTTTTGGCCGACCTGCCATTCTGCTACTCTTTCTTCAACAAGGACATCTTGTACAGGCCCCTGGAAATGGCCTGAACGGGGTTATCGGGCGCGAAAGCTTTGCCGTTGAAGCGCTGCGGCAGCGAGTTCTTGAGCAAGATCGTGCCGCCGCCCATGAGCAGCACGGCCTCAAAACGCCGCCAGGAGTTGCCCCACTGGCGTTCAACGATGCCCATGACTTCGCGCTCCCAGATTGGGAGCGCGGTGGAGATGTCCAGTTGACCGGCGCGCAGCATGATGTCCATCTCGCCCAGGGAATACAGTTGCTGGGTGTTGATCATCTCCAGCAAACGGCGCACACCGGCAGTCGCGCCGGTGGTAAAACGTTGCACCGGGACACGATTTCTCACCACGAGCAGTTCGATTGTCCCGAAGCCAATACTGATGATGCCAACTTCGGATGCGAAGGCTTTCTTATGCTCCGGGATGGATTTGCCCTGCTCGTCCAACAAGTAATCAAACAGGCCACCGTTGGCCTGCGGGGCGATCCTGACATCGACAATCTCCAGGGAATAATCTTTGTCGTTTGCGCTCCACTGGTGCTGGCCGCGCATCCAACGCAGGTTCTCCTTATCGCCATTCTCACCGGTGAACGCTTCTTGGGGCAAACCGAGGACGATGGAAAGCGGTTGATCGATCTCTCCGTATTTGAGAATGTAATGGGTCAGCGCGCCGTGGAACAAGGCCGTCATCTCAGGAGCGCCGTTGTAGCGCTCCACGTCCAGGTTTTCCACCGGCCTGCCGTAGTCGTGCGCCCCGGCGCCGATGTAGAACGAGCCATGCCCATTTTGGATGCGTAGCGGCGGCTTTTGCTTGCGCATTCCCAACGTGTTGGCCATCCGCTGCCCACTGTCCGATGCGACCTGGGAGAGGGTTTCCAGCCCGCCCGGTTCGCCATAAATTTTGAATGCGCCGTTCCCGGCGTCTACGCCTACATACAGCATGGTCGATCTCCTTTTTTTACTTTAATGAAAGATTTTCCAGTTTCATCCGTTCGAGCGCGCCTGGGTCACAGGTAGGGCACAAAAGATGAGCTTTTTTATAATTTTTCAAGCGCCGTTCAAAGCATCGGCTTGCGCCTTTGCCTTCCCAAACGCGGGCCAGCAAGAAGTCAATCCCGCGTTCGCAACAGACCTGTGTAAAGCGCGCGCCGTGGCCTTCGGCATGATCCAGGATGCGCCCGATCAGGTCATCGGTGTAACCGATGTAATGGCTGGCTTCGAGCGCCTTCCCATTTGCATTTGTGCCGCGCGATAGCGGTTGCTTCAAGTGCAGCAAGTAGACGGTCATGTGATCTCTCAGCTTTCCGCACTGTTTTGCAGTAGTTGGTCAACCTGATTCTGTTCGTCCAGTAGTTCGGGATTGTGCGCCAGGAAAATGACTCCGGGTGTGCAGCGACGGGTTTTGCAAATCTGCTCCGGGGAAACCTGGAGCGCTTCTGCCAGGGCCTGCACCTGGCTCTCCGGGAAATTGAGCGGCGCATTGGCCTGGTTGGGAGCCAGGCCGTATTTATTCCGGTAGTATGCGATTCCAAACGGATCGGCTGATTTTTCGACAGACCACATCATCCAAGTCATAAGTCAACCTTTTTTTGAGCTTCGTTGGCCTGGCATACCGGGCAAGCAGCGAAATCCATGAAATCCCAAGTGGTTCCATGTTCATCGCAGTAAGGAAAGTAGTGGTAGCTCCCAGTGCTGAACCTTCCTCCGGGCACTTGGATCAGGACGGCGGTTCGATTCATCTCAATCGCATAGGCTGTAACTTCCAAAACAGTTTTGCCCTGGTGGAATTTGATGATGGGAGGAGCAACCGCTAATGCCATCCTGGGCCACTCCTGTTATTTATTCACCTTGACTGCTGCTATGGGAGCAGAAAAAGACACAATGCCGATCCCGGCAGGGTGAATCACCAGCAACGCCAGGTCTTCGATCCTGACCTCGCCTTGTTTGCACAGTTCGGTTGGGTGAAATGCAAGCGCGCGGACCTTGTGCTGCCCGAAACCCGTATCCTGCCCGACTGGGAGGATGGTTGCAGCAGCGTAGGTGCGCCGACTGCCCATCAGGAAAATTTCGCCATCTGAAACGCCAAAAGCCCGCTTAACCATTTCCACGCCCAAGAGGACCAGGCAAACGGGGCCTTTGTCCGTGATGACGGCGGATATAGGGTGAATTGAAAAGTCACCAAGCGTAAGAGTTGGCGCGCCAATTCGGCCCTGGGCGAAAGCTGACAGGGACCCGGGCAAAACCGGATGGGCGACCTGTGTAAAAAGGATTGCTCCAAACAAGATCAGGGCAACCAGGCCGATTCTGGCTTTGGAACGGATAATCTGGTGAAAGTCGGGGTGAAAGCTTCGGGCTTTTTCATAGGTTCGAGCGAGGGCGACGCTGGTGGTGGTTTTAAGGTTTGCAAGTGCGTTATACAATCGGTTTGACATGCTATTTTTCCTTTTCCCGGCTTGTCGCCGGATTTGCTTTTATGGCGCGGCGCATTGCTGCACAACGTTCACATAATTGGAAAGGCTCGCATTGACCAAAGTGTTCAACCTTGCCCCAAATATGACCTTTCCATGAACAAACGAATAACTGGATCAAAATCGCTGGCATGATTACTCCAAAGGTCGGTTGGCGCGCCGCACAACCACAATCAACGAATGGCCTTTCACTCGTTCATCGGGTGCCAGACCGGGGACCGGGGGGAAGATGGCTTCGACCGTCCAGTGATGCTTACGCAGGTAGTCGTCTGTCAGGGTTTCCAGCGGAGTGCAAAGCACCCGGCGCAATCCCTGCCCGATGTAAGGCCGGGCGCGTTGGGCGTCGGAGAGGGGTGGAGTTTTCATCGTGTTGGTCATACTTCCTCGCAATTCCATTTGCGCCAACCATCTGGCGCTCAATCCAAAGATTTGGGAACATTAGAATCAAAAAAGGCCATGCAATTTGCATGACCTTTTCTAAGCCAACTTTAAGACGTAGAATCATTACCTACAAGCGTATTCCGAATAGATGTGAAGGGAAAACCAATATTTTGTTATTGGTGTTCCTGATACCCGTCGGGGCCGCCATAAGTAACTTTAGCGGCACAGAAATCCCTGAAATGACAAACGTCATCTCAGGGATTTTTGTTTTGTAGTTGATCGTTCACGAAAAGGTGACACTTGATCATTGGGGTGGAAGGCGCTATCTTATCCTGTCCACCGGGACCCAAGAGGCATGTCCTACAAATGATGCGCTCACCAAAGGTTGTATCCGCCAACAGGGAATGAAAGTATCATCTCAATAACCGGTGGTTGAGTAGGCGGCGACGCTATCTCGCCGCCGTACACTGCACCGAACGCACACCTGTCCCGGTGTCCTTCAGGAGTGCCGGTGTCGAAACCACCTTTTAACAACAATTCCCCCAAATATTGAAATGGCACGAATGAAATGTGTTACACTTATTGCAGAGAAAGTATAACGAAAGCGAGGCCGAGATGATGAATGTCACTGTTTCTGCCAAAGGCTGGGTGGTAATCCCGGCAGAATTACGCAAAAAGTATGGCATCAGGCCCGGTTCGAAGCTACAATTTGTGGACTATGGCGGCGTAATGTCCCTCATCCCAGGCTTCGAAGACCCGGTGCATAACGGCGCAGGCATGTTGCAGGCAGGTCCTTCGCTAACAGATGCGATGGTTGAAGAGCATCGAAGAGAGCGCAGGCGCGAGTCGGGCAAAGATGAGTGAACCCATCTACTTGTTAGACAGCTTTGCTTTATTGGCCTACTTGAATAATGAACCCGGCAAACCGCGCGTTGAGTCGATCCTGGTAGCAGCAGAAAAAAAGCAATGCCAGGTTTTGATGTGTATGCTCAACCTGGGCGAAGTGCTCTACCAGGTGGAACGGCTGCGCGATTTCTACGCTGCACAGCGCACGCTGCTTTTGGCCGAGAGCTTGCCCATCCAATTGCTGGAGGCCACGCGGGAAATGGTTCTGGACGCGGCGCACATCAAAGCCACCCACCCGCTTTCCTATGCTGACGCTTTCGCAGTCGCTTCTGCCGCGCGTTACAAAGCCACCATCTTGACCGGCGACCCCGAATTTGAAACGGTTGCGTCACTTGTCAGCATCGAGTGGCTGCCAAAGAAGCCTTGAGCGTCGCACCAGACCGGCCCATCCCCCTGCCAAAGCCGGGATCGCGGGTTCGAACATCGTCGAGACCGCCAATAACAAATTTTTTAGACGAGAACTCCCGCAAGGATGATCCTTGCGGGAGTTCTCGTGTTTAGCTCCGGTGAGGGGCGTGGTGGTTTTCTTTTTAGATAATATTTTGGGAAACCTTCCCCACCCCAAGAGTTCCTTACTGGCTCTGTGGGACTTGAAATTGCAAAAGATATTTGGCAAATGCTTCGGCCAACAACACCGGTACAGCATTACCGATTTGAACCGAAATTTGGTCGTATCCCCCCACAAATTTGTATTCATCGGGAAAAGTCTGTAAACGCGCAGCTTCTCGCGGAGTAATTGCCCTATTGGCAGTTGGATGAGCATATCTGCCTTTGGTGAAATTTGTACAACCGGTGGTTAAAGTGTTTGCCGGGCGGCTAAAATCCATTCGCCCATACACATCTTTGTAACCTGCATCCTTATTTTTGTGGCAAACTAACTGTAAGCGTTCGGGCAAACTGTCTCGGCTTCCACCGTTTTTAGGAATATATTGCAAACGCTCCAAGTTTAGTTCCGTATGTTTACGAGCCTTATGCAATGGGTCTGTTCGACTTTTTTGCCCGGATGCTAACTTGCCAATTCCCTTGAATGCACCTTCAACAGTAGACCATTCTTGCTTACTTGCTTTTTTTGCTTCCTTCGGGGCTAAATGAGTTATTTCCGGCACCGAAAGAGAAATATCTTCTCGGCTACAAAGCACGATCAAACGTTTACGAAATTGGGGGACGCCATAATTTACAGCATCTACAATGAACGGCCCGGATACTTTATACCCATACTTTTCGCTTAACGCCTTGCTAAGTTGATCTAAGATTTTTTTATTCTCCCCTTTATTCAATCCGGGTACATTCTCCATCAAAATAAACTTTGGGCGGAAAATGTCCGCAAAAGGCAACACTTCTAAAATCAGCTTCGTGCGCCCGCCGTCTTTATTAACTCTATTTTGGCGACTAAACGGTTGACAGGGCGCACATGCCGAAAGTACGGTGAGATCACCCGGTTGTAATTGCAAATGCTTCATTACATCGGCGGGTTTAATGTTTCGAATATCATTTTCGTACATCGTCACTTCAGGATGATTTTGAACATAAGTTTGCGCAGCAGTATGCTCCCACTCAACTGCTGCCAAGACTTGAAAGCCTTGATTTTTGAAGCCGGCGGTGACTCCGCCGCAGCCAGAATATAAATCGATTAAAGTTGGTGTCATTGTTTATGGTCTCGGAAATATTTACAATAGCGGGTCAAACAGCATTGTTCACATAAAGGATTTCGAGGACGACAGATTAGTCTGGTAAAGTCAAGTAGTTTTTCGGTTGATAAACCGGTAATATCTTCCGATAAAGATGGAGTCAATTCTCTTAAAAGCTTTGATCCTTTTGTTTTATTCTCCATTTCTAAACCTGTTACACGGGCAACAAAACGAAAAATATTTACATCACTTGGAACAAGCTTTTGTTTGTATGCAAAAACTGCTACCGCAGAAGCGGTATACATTCCTAAACCCGGTACCTTGAGCAAAGTGTCAATGTCGTTCGGGATTTTTCGACTATGGTTATCGCAAATATAGCGGGCAGCCTTTATGATGTAAGGAACTCGCTTTGATAAGCCCAACGGGTAAATGGCCTTTTGCAAATCATCTTCGTTAGCGTTGGCCAACTCAATAATGTTGGGATATTGGCGATATATATCTTCATAAATCCGGGCTACAACATCTGCCCTGGTTCGAACAAGTAACATTTCTGCTAAAAAGACGCGATACGGTGTACGACGCTTGCGCCATGGCAAATATTTTTGAGAGGCAAGTTCACTCTGAGCTAATTTACATCCGGCCCACAATACTTTACGTGTCAGATAACTACTCATACATCAGAACAATTAATTTGTTGTCGGAACATTGGCTTTAATGAACTCTTCCAAAATTTTCTTTACTAATGGGGTTTTCTTTGAGTCTGGATAATCAGGCACTCCGTTCCCGGCGATTGTATTTAGAATATGTTTAACCACAGGCGTCAAGAAAGGCTCCATTATTGTGCAAAGCCTTGTAGTATCAGGCCAATAAGAGTACAACATAGTTAATTGTGCTTTTTCCCCTCTTCCTAATTGTTCCCAATTCGACGGATATTTTGTAACTGTTTTTGACACTAATTCCTTTGGTATTGCAAGAAAGCTTTTCAGGGAACCATCTACCATGACAAAAGGAAGTATAAAAGGGCCTTGTGATAGATCTCCCAATTGGCTTAATAAATTCGAAAAATTTCCTGCGAGAATACCATCCAGTTTTGTAGAAATGGTTAACCGATCCATAAGAGTAATATTTGTTCGATCCAATTCATATAATGCTATCATGTTTATAATGCCAAGATTCTTTTTCCAAACATGCCCTAAATCGCAGTCTGCCGATAAAACCAAATAAAAACCGTCTCCAGTTTTAACAACATCTCCACACCTTACTAAATTATCTCCGGTTTCGTGTCGGAAATAAAGACGATACGACCATAATTTTTTAACAAGGGTCTCATCTAGTGCCGGTGCTCCTGGGGTTAACTGTAACTTATCGAGTAAATCATAAATATCACTACTTGCCATAGAATGTCGGAAATTTTCGGTTAGAAAATCGATGAAGTCTTTCTTACTACCATCCCCAATAGCGATGTAGTTCTTTATATCGTTTAGGGAGGCTTTTCCCATATCCGAAAGCATTTTGTCCATTGTTTGCGCGGCTTTTCTTCTTAAGTCATTCGCAAACCTGAACGAAAAATTGGTTTCATACATACTTTGGGCTTGTTGTAAAAGCGCGGTTGTTTGCTCCTCGTGACCGATGGTCTTATCCAGGTAAGATAACCTACCTTGATATTCTACAAATTCCGTTTTTTTCAAAATAGCTTCTATTTCAGGTTGCTTACCGGCGTTTGAAAAAATGAACACCAAAGAGAAAGTTCTATCCAAAATCTTCTTTAGAAGAGTTTCTGAAGTATTTTCGGAAGTGCTTGATGCCGGATAATCCCAATCAAAAACTATAATACCAGGTCGAAAAGTACCGTTGTCCAGGGTATTGATATAAAAAGCGGGGTTAGTATACCCATATACATCCCACGTTGTTGTACCATCTTCATCCTTAGCGTCGAGAAGAGTTTGTATCAAATTTTTTACTATTGGATCGGCCCACGACTGTTTTTCTTGATGTAACAAATATTGTAGGTTCGATGAATTTAAGAGCTCGGTATCCCGAATCAACTCAACCCCTGCGGCAGGTATTTCATTGTCAATAACACATATTGAATATCGCATATTATTTTTTCTCCCCGATTGGGCGTTCGGCTAAAACCTTATTGAAATCGAGTGTAAACTGAGCACCTGCCATATTGCTCAAACGCTCTCTGTCGGTTGTGATGTATACATCACCGTTCATACTGTGCATATAGTATCTGCAAATATAAAGACCTAGTCCGCTGGGAGGTATCCGCAAACTATACCCGGCCTGAAACAGATAAGGCAATATAACTGCATCAATACCCGGACCGGAATCGGCAACAATGACGATACGGTTTTTAGCATTAATTTGGATTTGTATTTTTCTCTGTTCTTCGGGGATCATACTCAGCCAATAGCAACTATTATCAAAAAAGTTTGAAAATATTTGACACAAAGCTCCATAACGCCCGTAGACACGAAAGCTTTCCTTCACATTCACCACAACCTTTATACCTGCTTTTTCAATCCGAGAATGAAACACCTCGATAACATAATTTATCGGTTTGGTGATTTCAAACTCTATAGAAGATTCGTTTTTGACCGCACGCAGGGGGCTTAATCTTTTCAACTCTGACTGAAGTGACTCAGAAGCATCTCGCAAGTTTTGGAGTTTTTCCATATCGGGTGTTTTTGATTTCAACAAATATGAAACACCTTCATAAAAATTTGCCGCTATCTTTGCTATTTCATGAACGGAAACCGCAACAGCCATTCCATACCCGGCGTGTTCTGTAAGTAAATCTTGTGCTTCTTCTATGAGTTCAATACTTTTTTGCAAATTCTTCAAGGAACTCGATAGATTAACAAGCTTTTCACTACGCTCGTCACGATTCCCAAATTGGTCAAGCAGTTGATAGGGATCATCCTCTAAAGGATATTTTTCGGCTATTTCATGTATCAATACTTCACCCTGTTTTGCAAATTCTTTAAGTACCTTGGGGTCACGGACGGCCTTTTCGATCAAATTAGTATATTGGTCGCGCTTCCCCATAAAATTAGTTTCAATAACACCCTTTACAATTGCACGGACTAATTGGGTTAAGTCCTTAAACGCCTGATTCGCTATCAATCCTTCTCGGTCGGTTTTGTCGGTAAGACCGATATTTTCGGTTTGATCTATTTCCAGATTTCCGATCATGTTGTAGTAGGATATACTTTTCCCCTTTTTAATGTGCTCTTTACTTAAACTTAGCCAATCGGTTTCAGCGCCCCATTCTGCCGAGAAAATAGTGATGCCATCTCTAAAGATAGAGATTCCACCGAATTTGGTTAGCTGATCAATAAAGTTTTTTCCATCCGGCCCGCTGATGGGTATCCAAGGGGCTCTACGATACCAAATATCAATATGAATATAGAATTGACCGCATTCCGGCTTCCTTAAATTTTTATCGCCCGGCTTTAACCAATAATCAGTTTTAGCCTTCCGAAGATCGTAACTTGTTTCTCGAATTTCATCTTCTGACATTGGGACATCACCGGGTGGTTGAAACTTTAGTGAATACTCCATCAAGCCATTTTCATCAACCAATCCATTGAAAGAAAACGTCGGAGGAAAATACAAATTGTCTGTAGATAAATCGCCAATTTGTGGACATTCAAGATAAGCACCAAAACCTTGTTGTGATTTGATTTTTTTAGGTGATGGATTAGGCGAATTTAAACTTGCAATCGAACGATGTAACTCTGGTAAAGTTTCTTCATCCCAAGAAAAACCTTCACGCCCTCCATAGATAATCAACTGAGTTCCTGATCCTTTATCTCCATAATCACGTGATGGTTTCTGACGTGACAACGTAACCCCAATATCATCAAGGTTCTTTACGCTATTTTCGCTTATTTCAAACTTATCCCAGTCAAGGTCCAGTAAATATTCATAATCAAGTTCTTTCACTTTTGTCTTCAAAAGTAACCGATGACCAAGCCTGCTAGATGCAAACCTACCGACACCCTTTTCGCCTAAAGGGATACGACCACCACGTTCTTTTTTTATTTCAGAAATGAGTTTGTCAAACGACCCTAATTTGTCTTGTCTGGCTGCTTTTTCTCGTTCCTTTTTGATGTTTTCTTTGACAACGGTTTTGAACGTAGAGGCCGGGCGCAACCAGCTATTTTCAATTACATCTCTTGTCATTCCTGAACCGTCATCTTCAATTATGATTACAGGGCCGGGGAGTTCTGGAAATACATATTCTGATTCAAATGCTTTTGTTAAAAATGGGATATTCTCTATTCTCACCTTGCAGTAAGAAGCTCCGGCGTCATACGCATTTTTAATCAACTCCAGAATCCCAACTTTTTCTGATGCAATCAATTGTTCCCCGAGCACTTTAATCAAATGAGCATCTGCTTTAAAATTGAGACGAATTTTTCCATCTAAACATATTTCATCGAGCAATTCTTTTGAAATTGCACGCACAGCATTTTGGGGGTTGTAATGGGGTGATTCCGCCTCACGAACCTTCCCTGCTTGATCTTTGACAGGGACGGGCATGGAAAAGGGCTTATAGTCTGATATTTCTACAAAAAATAATTCGTCATCCCTTTTATCTTTAATAGGGGGGCTTGTAATTTTTCCGTATCCAAAATATACCCCATCGCCGATTTTAGTAGGTTCATAATAAACGAATTCTACCGGGAAATTCTTAAATTGCCCCAAATATTTTTGAGGGAAATGATACGAACGACCTACGAGATCGTTATACTGGCTCTTTTCTCTCGATTGCGATAAAACAAGGCATAATGTTTTCATATTTTGTCACCTGCTAACATTTTACATCATATAACTGTGCTAAGGCTAAAATGTTTAAAAGCGTTTTTGATTTCTTGACAATGGACTTGGCTACTCTCTGCCTGACGGAAGAAGTGGAACAATGCTTGATTTTGGTAAGGGGGGCTTGTTAGGATAGGCTTTCCCCTTATTCTCCCGCTGCCCATCTCTTAGCAATCCCCATCCCAGAACCCGACAGCCACCCCGCGCGGGATGGCTGTCGTTTGATATTCCCCGTTGGGACAGGGTGTTGGGACAGGGTCTCCCGACCCGTCCCTACGCTTGAAACTCCGCAATGTGCCCCGGCAAATCGCGCGCCGCCGCGCGCGGGCTGTCTTGTTTAGGTTTCTCCATTACCCGGCCTGCGGTCATCCTATAGTGGTCCTATAACGGTCCTATAGCGATCCTGTATCCATCCTACAATCATCCTATATCCATCTTATATCCGTTGCCAAATCACTCAATGCCCGGGTTGATGTTGGCTTTCCTGCCGGTCAAGCCCACCTTGTGGACGATGCTCATCCCAACCCTGGGGCAGCAAATTTTAATCAACCAGTTCCTGCGCTCCGAGCCGATCCTGGCCTCGAACCTGGCCATCTCAGCCGTGATGACGCTGGCGGTCTCGGCAATCATCACCTTCGGCGCAATCAAATTCTACGAGAACGAGCGCATCATTATCGGCTGAAGCATTGCGTTATCCGATCAAGCGCAAACGATCTCGCTGCCAGGGTGGAAATTCGTGACATCGCGCCCGCAGGGTAAATTTGTGTCGAGGCTCTTAGCCCTGCTCGACTTTAATATCTTACAAATGATGTTTGTGCAAAAAAAGCACAGATTTTCACCACGAAGCCACCAAGTCACACGCGTATCTGCGTACGGTGCAGGCAAAGAATTCTTGTTTTTTCCTTTTAAAACTTCGTGCCTTTGTGACTTTGTGGTTAATGGTTTTTCTTTTCCGGCTTGTCCGGGTTAAGAAAGTCCTGGGAATTTTGGGCTAACAAATTTTGTGAAAACACTTGACACGTACACCAAAAGCGGTAAAATAATCTTGCAAACGTCGACCTGCCCCCCTCAGGCCGACGTTTGCTTTTAAGCTTGATTTTCTCCACCACACAAACGAGAAAAGGGAACACGGTTCTTTTTGAACGATGCGCGGTAGAGAACCCAAATGGAATTTTATAAATCAAAATGGATAACCTATGCAGCGACCTGATTTAACCGGCGTGGCCCCCGATGTGGCAGCCTATATTGAATACATCGAAATGGAACTCGATCGTCTGCGCGCGGCGTCTGAGACCCGGCGCAGCGCGGCGGTGCGCAGTGAGCGCGAAAGCGCTGAAAACGAAGACCCGTCCCTGCCGCCTCTGGAAGTGACCGAACCTGCCACTACCTGCCAGATCATCACCCTTAGCCGGGGCGGCCTGATCAAACGCACCGCCCGCCACTTGTACGAACGCCAGCGGCGGGGCGGCATGGGCATCTTTGACATAGACCTGCCCGAAAACGATGCGCCGTTCGCATTATGCCACGTCGATGAGAGCGATACTTTGCTGCTTATCACCAACAAGGCCCGCGCCTTTCGTTTGCGTGTGGATGCAATTACCCCCGGCCCGGTGCGCAGCAAAGGCCAGACAGTCCGCAACCTTGTGCGGTTACAAGATGACGAGTACCCGGCGGCGCTGCTGCCCAGCTCGAAGGGGGTAACGCTCGTACTGGTCTCCGAAAAAGGCTATGCCCGCGCCCTGCCCGCGCATGTGACGGGAATGGGCATGACCCCTGGGGTTGCCCTCTATCGCTATGGGGAGTTTGGCCCTGTGGCGGGCGCGTGCTGGTCGGGGGGCAAAGGCGATTTGTTCATTGCCACACGCAACGGCGTGGGCATTCGCTTTGCTGAAAAAGCCCTGGCTTTGGCAGGCGCGCTCGGCATCCGCCTGGAAAACGGCGATGCGGCTGTGGGCGTGGCAGCGGTGCAGCCGCCCGATGGCGAGCGCATATTGCTGGTGGGCGGCGATGGACGCGGCACAGTGCGCCTGATGGATGGCTTTACTGCCAACAAAAGCCCTGGCGGTAGCGGCAAAATCGCCCTCAAAGGCGAAAAAGTCATCGGCGCAATGGCTGTGACGCCCGAAAGCGACGCCTTCATTATCTCCCGTCTCAGCAAAATCATCCGCTTCAAAGTTAACGAGATTCCGCCCAAAGAAGGCGTAGTGCAAGGCGTGAACTGTATGTCGCTAAGAAGCGATGAGTGCGTCGCGATGGTGGTGACGTAGTTAAACCATCCCAAGATTTGTATCCTCTCAATCATCGGTGGTTGAGCGATGGCCTGAGCTGGTCGAAGGGTAGGCGGCGGTGCTATCCCGCCGCCGTACCGCGTAGTTCCCGGCAGGGGGAAACCACCATGTAACAACAATCTCCCCAAAATATTGAAATGATACAAGCGCTTTGGCTTCAAGAAAGGCGCGGTACGCAGGCAGACCCGCCCTTACTTCTTTTAAACCCTGGTGTAAAATTACCGCACCGAGCGAATAAAGCTCGACCTCGAATCATCGGAACACGTTCAGAAAGAGAAAAGGAGAAGCATGAAAAAAATATTTGGAAGACTGTTTTTCATTATCCTTGTGGTCTGCGCGTTCAGCAGCCTGGTGGGGGCCAGTTTGGTGGGCGCTACGGCTTTTGCCGCTCCGGCCCGCGCGGGGACCCAACCGTACACCTTCAAGCCCGTCTATACGGGCGCTGGCGGCGGCTTCATCGTCGACGTCATCTTTCACCCCTTGCAGCAAAACCTGATCTACGCCAAAACCGATATGGGCGGCGTTTACCGCTGGAATCAAGGCGCCGGTAAATGGGTCCAGCTCATGGATTGGGTCACAAGCGATAACTGGGACTGGACCGGCGGCGAAAGCATTGCCATCGACCCGTCAGACCCCAGCAAGCTGTATATCGCCGGCGGCACCTACACCAACGCCTGGGACCCAAACAACGGCGTCATCCTGCGCTCCAACGACCAGGGCGCCACCTTCTCGGTCACTCATATGCCCTTCAAGATGGGCGGCAACATGCCCGGTCGTGGGATGGGCGAACGCCTGGCGGTTGACCCCAACCTGGGCAGCATCCTGTACTTCGGCGCCCGCGATGGCGCTGGCCTGTGGAAGAGCACCGACTCAGGCGTAACCTGGGGCCAGGTGACGAACTTCCCCGTCACCGGCGTTTTCGAAGAAGACCCGACCGATACAACCTACGACTACAACAACCACCCCGTTGGTATCCCATGGGTCATCTTTGACAAATCCACCGGCACAACCGGCAATGCCACCCAGTCGATCTATGTGGGTGTTGCCGATGGCCGCAGCGGCCAGCCCAATATCTATCACAGCGCCGACGGCGGCGCCACGTGGTCAGCCCTTGCCGGCCAGCCAATTTGTACACTTTCCGGCAACATCACAACCTGCACCGGCGGCACGAGTTGGGATATTACCCACGTCGGCAGCGATGGCACACTGGATCAACCCCACCCTGCCCTGTTAGCCAAGCAAGCCGACTTCGACTCGAATGGCACGATGTATATCACCTACAGCAACTGGGCCGGGCCGTATCGCGGCAGCCTGGGCGATGTCTGGAAGTACGTCCCCGGCACCGGTATTTGGACGAGAATCAACCCCGGCACAGGCAACAATTACTGCGGCATGGGCAGCCAGTATTGGGGCTATGGTGGCCTGGGCGTCGATCCGCAGGTCCCCAACACGCTTGTCGTTGCAGCCGTGAATTCCTGGTGGCCTGATGGCCAGGCCTTCCGCAGCACGGACGGCGGCGCAACCTGGGAATGCCTTTGGAACCTGACCGGTTGGCCGACCACTGTTTTACATTACAGCCTGGACCTGACCAGCGCCCCCTGGCTGGCTCACGGGTATCCGTACAAGACTCCTCCAGAAGTCAGCCCCAGGCTGGGCTGGATGATGGAAGGTCTGAAGATCGATCCGTTCAATTCGAACCACATGCTGTATGGCACCGGCGAAACCCTGTATGGGACCAACAACCTGACGGATTGGGACAGCGGCGGGGTCGTCACAATTGCCAGCATGGCCCAGGGCATGGAAGAGACCTCCGTGGGCGACCTGGTCAGCCCGCCGGCCAGCAGCCCCGCCCGCTTGTTTAGCGGCGTGGGCGATGTCGGCGGCTGGCGTCACGATGACCTGGATGCTGTTCCGGCTGCGAGTTTAGCCTATACCGTCCCTGATAGCAGCGGCGTTAACTCCATCGATTATGCCGAAGCCAGCCCGTCCTTCCTTGTCCGCGTCAGCGCAGGGGGCATTGCCTTCACCACCAACAATGGCGACACCTGGGTCAAGGGCAATACTGCCCCTGTCAGCGGTAAAGCTGCCGGGACAGTCGCCGCAGCAGCCGACGCCAGCCGTGTGGTCTGGGCAGCCAACGACTCGCCGGTATCCTACTCCACCGACAACGGCAACACCTGGATTGCTTCCACCGGCGGCGTTCCGAGCAACGCGGAAGTGGCTGCCGACCGCGTCAACGCCAACAAGTTTTATGCCTTCGGCGGCGGCCAGTTCTGGTACAGCACCGACGGCGGCGCCAGCTTCACCGCCTCGGCAGCCACGGGCCTCCCGTCCAAGGGCCACCTCGCGGCCGTCATCGGCCACGAAGGCGATGTCTGGGTCAGCGGCGGCCAGCAAATTAGCGGCGGCAGCACCCAGTGTGATATCTGCGGCCTGTGGCACAGCACTGACAGCGGCGCCACCTTCACCAAACTGTCGAACGTCAACTTCGCAGCGCAGTTCGGCTTTGGCATGGCCTCGCCCACCGGCAGCGGCTACCCGGCCATCTACCTGTTCGGCCAAGTCGACGGCGGCATTTTGACCATCTATCGCTCCGACGACGGCGGCGCAAGCTGGAACCAGATCACTGACTCTGCCCATATGTTTGCAACCATCCAGGCCATCACCGGCGACCCGACCATTTATGGGCGCGTTTACCTCGGCACCAACGGCCTGGGCATGTTCTACGGCGACATTGCCGGCCCCCCCTCAGCCACAGCCACGCCCACCGAGACTTCCACCAACACGCCCTCCCCTACGGAGACGGTGACGTTGACCCCGACCATCACCGAAACGCCATCCCCTACGGGGTCGATGACGTTGACCCCAACCCCCACCAATACGCTTACCCCCACATCAACCCTCACGCCGACCGTCACAAATACCCTCACGCCGACCCGCACGGCCACCCCTGTCACCGTCACCTTTACCTCCGCAGGCGCGCAGGACGGCTGGGTGCTCGAATCGAGCGAAACCAGCAACGTGGGCGGCGCAATGAACAGCAGCGCCACCGTCCTCATCGTCGGCGATGACGCGGGAAATAAACAATACCGCAGCATCCTGTCCTTCAACACCGCCAGCCTGCCGGATAACGCCGTCATCACCGGCGTCACGCTCAAAGTCAGGCAGCAGGCCATCGTCGGCGGCGGCAACCCCGTCGCCATGTTCCAGGGTTTCATGTTCGATATCAAGACCGGCTTCTTGGGCGCGGCAGCGACGCTGCAACCCGGCGATTTCCAGGCAGCGGCCAGCCAAACCTACGGCCCATCCGCGCCCGCCCCGGTCGGCGGCTGGTACAGCTTTAACCTGACCAATGCCAAGCTCTTCATCAACAAACTGGCGACGGCTTCCGGCCTGACCCAAATCCGCCTGCGCTTCAAGCTGGATGACAACAACAATGCCATTGCCAACTATCTCAGTTTGTACAGCGGCAACGCACCGGCGGGCAACCAGCCGCAGTTGGTGATTACCTACCATTTGCCGTAGGAACATACCCGGTACAACAAATACCATTCCTGTAGAACGCAGTAGGGACGTAACAATGTTACGTCCCTACTATTATATTAATGCAAATGCGCCAGCATTGGGGTTCAATGGGCGAGTCAAGGGGAATCTAGGGGAATTGATGGGGAATCTAGGGGGAGTCTAACGCAAGCTTTTTCGCCTCTAATAATAAAACAGAGTACATATTTTTTTTAAAAGCTTCCGGGAGCGATCCCAGAAACGAGAAAGGAGACGCAACTTTCAAATTAATTTTCAAAATTGACTGCACTTATTTGTTCT
>JBARBA010000570.1:0-3261 GCA_049792555.1 Anaerolineales bacterium | reverse complement strand
GCTGGGGGCGGGCCTGAAGCCCGACGTGGCATTCAGCCAGTATTATCTTTCGGCCACGTTTTACGGCAATACCTCGCAGATGGTGGTGTTCAATTTCGACCCGCCCGGCTGCCTGCGTGTGCTTGACCCCGAAATCGACGCGGATAACAAGCTGCTGCCGCCGCTGCTGCGCGATGCGGCCTTCCTTTCGAAGCCGGGGCTGATAAGGGCTGCCCCCGCTGTTGTTTTGCCGCCGCAGCTTTATAACCCCGAACCGGCGCATGGCTGGTGCTATTATTTCGAGCGGGCCGAGTTGGCGCGCCAGGGAGGCGATTGGGCGCAGGTGGTGAAGCTGGGCAAACAGGCGCTGGCGCTGGGCGAGCACCCCAACGACGCGATGGAGCGCTTTGTGTTCATCGAGGCCGATGCCCACACGGGCGACTGGACAGCGGCGCGCAAGCTGTCTCGTGAAGGTTATAAAATCTCGCCCGATTACGTGGGCGAGCCGCTCTGTCGCCTGTGGGCGCGCATCGGGCGCGAGGCGGCAGACAGCCCCGAAAAGGCGGCGGCGCTGGAGGGGGCGCGGGAAGATCTGGGCTGCGCTCCATAGAATACCCGCGGGTATAGCCCGTTTCACCCGGAAACAGACATACAACGCCGGACGTTCCTGCTTTTGTTTTTCGGCCAAACTTCCTCGCACTTTACCGCAATGCAAAATACGGTTGTTTGAAGGTAAAATGAAGATCGGGAGTTTGCTCTGCAGGCACGCTGTACCCTGCGGGCACGCTGTCACACATCTACCTGCGGTACCGGCGCATCACTCCATTGACCAAAAACAGCCATTCTTTTTTACAAGACGCATATGTCCAACCTGAACTTCTCACTGATCTCAACCATACCGCTTACAAAAGCATGTCAACAATTTAAAGAACAATGTTCTTTTGTCGACGATGTCAACATCCAGCAGTTGAACTGGCAGAACGCCTGGTCGAAGCTTGTGCATACTTCCGTTTCCCGTATTCCGGAAGACGTGGCCGAGGTCGGCACTACCTGGATCGAGGACCTGCGCTCGATGGGCACCTTGCACGCCTTCACTCAGCGGGAAGTCGAGGCGATTGGAGACCGGCAGGCTTTCATACCTGCCTCCTGGAACAGTTGCCTCGACCCCAAAACCGGAAAGGTGTGGTCCATCCCATGGACCCTGGACACACGTCTCATCTTCTACCGCAAAAGCATCCTGAAAAAAGTTGGCCTCGATCCCTATACGGCTTTCGATACGGACGAAGCCTTCAAGAACACCTTGCAAAGGCTGAAAAAACAGGGCGTTCCCTATCCCCTGACCATCCCGACCCGCCCAAACCCGACGCTGCTGCACGTGGCGGCCAGTTGGGTCTGGGACGCGGGGGGTTCTTTTCTCAGCCTCGACGGCAAAAAAACCGGTTTTGCACAGCCGGAAGCGCTGGAAGGCCTGCAACGCTACTTTGAGTTGGGACAATTCCTGTCGCCGGATGCCAGGGATCTCGAAGCGGAACAATCGGACAAATTGTTTTCAGAGGGGAAGGCAGCCGTTGCCATCAGCGGTCCGTGGTTACTCTTTCAGAGCCAGTCGTTGTTGGAGGACGTAGGTTTCACACTGCTCCCCGGTGTGCCGTTCATCGGCGGCAGCAACCTCGTCATTTGGCAGCACAGCGTCAACCTGGATGCATCGCTGGCCCTGGTGGAATTCCTTACCAATGCGCCTTTCCAGAACACTTATTTCGTCGGTTCGGGTGGTATGGCCGGATACATGCCCACACGCCTGGAGTCGCTCTCGTCGCCGGCCTTCGCGCAAGATTTACGTTACCGCGCCATCAGTGAGGGGCTTAAAAAAGGGCGCTCATTTAAACTCATCCGCGGTTGGGGACCGCTGGAAACCCGCCTGAACGCCATGTTAAGCAAAACCTGGTCAAACATTTTCTCCGACCCCGAAAGAGATTACCGCGCCATTGTAGATGGCGACATAAAAAAAATGGCCGGCATGCTCGACGTCTCGCTGGAACGACACTATGGGGCGAACATGTAGCGGCGCTTGTTCGTAGAACAAGCCCTACAGGTCTTTCCAAAGTAAAAACTGTGGAGCCGGTTTTTACAAAAAGGCTTCCGAAATCCTGGAGATTTTCGGAAGTCTTGCTTTTTGGGGTATCCGTCAGGCGTCGTGGGGCTTGCCCTGAGTGTGTCGAAGGGTGGCCTGTTGCTGTTTATGCTATAATTTTCTCATGGTTGTGCTTAAATCCGGAGTGGAGAAATATGAAATCCAAGACTGACTTTCCATGCGCCACTGGAAGGTTGCTTATTCGGGAATTTGAAGCAAGCGACCGCGAAGCCTTGATAGGATTTTCACGTGACCCGACTCAGTTGCAATATATGATATTCAGCCTTGGAACAGAAAAAGAGATCGATGATTTTCTTGAATTTGCTCAAACGAAGGCCAGGGAAGAAAAACGAGCTGAGTGGCATCTTGCTTTGGAAGAAAAAGGAAAATCGGGTTGCATCGGCAGTGTGGCCTTGATGATTGAAAAAGATTCTCCCAGTTCGGCTGAATTAGGTTACTGGTTTAAGCGATCAGCCTGGGGCAAAGGTTACGCGACCGAGGCTTCTCGCTTTATGCTTCATTGGGGTTTCAAGACCGTGGGGTTGCACCGCATCTGGGGGAAATGCCATGTGGATAATTCTGCCTCGGCCCATGTGATGGAAAAGCTGGGCATGAGCTTGGAAGGTCGGATGCGGGAACATATCTGGCTGCGTGACCATTACCGGAGTAGCTTGCTCTATTCCATGCTGGAGCATGAATATCAAGGTTAAGGTTCTTGGTTAAGTAACGAGAAGCGCCCATGAATAGGAGCCTTATCGACCAGGACGCGACTTAAACAACCGCAGTTTAATTGATGAGGTATTTTAAAAGATAAACCGGGAAGCGCAATGAATGCTGCTTCCCGGCCTTGTGTTTCAAGGCATTGCTTTATAACTGGCCGAAATGGATCAACTCAATGTTGCGCTTCTTCACTTCCGCCAGCGTTTCAGGCGCAGTCAAAATCTCAAGTTCCCGGTCGCGTTGGACGGCATAGCTCGTGCCAGCGACCAGATCAGGGTCCGAATAGCCGGGATGAGCCATCACCTCGAACGCGCCGTCGCCCAGGCTGTTGATAATCCTGAATAGTTCTTCCCGCGTTGCGAAGTCATCATAAAAAGAAGCAAAAAAGGCGTCAGGGTGGCGCGGATGGAATTTTTCCAGCAGACGCGGCG
>JBARBA010000569.1:0-5715 GCA_049792555.1 Anaerolineales bacterium | reverse complement strand
GGTCTCAGACCCGCCCCTTTCACAAAATAATAGACTGTCAGAACGGAAGCGGTTGTTCTCTCATGCCACGATACACATGCGGCACAAATGCCAGGCCATCAAGCCTTCGCTGAACGCCACCTTCTGCCAGGTACATGTCAATTTATTCCAACAAGGACCGGCAATGGCAACAGCCTCTCCTTCACATAGTCAGTTTTATAATCGTAGGAGCACAATGTGTTGTGCTCCTACCCGTTTTTCCAGGTCAAGACCCGTCGTTTGGGTGATGTCCCATTTGGAACCGGGGGCTATACTCCTGACACAACAAAAGGAGATTAATATGTCAAACACATTGTTAGACCTGTCGAATGCCATGTCCGCTGCTGCTGAAAAAGCGGGCCGCTCCACCGTGCTGGTCAATGCCCGCCGCCGGCTGCCCGCCAGCGGTATTGCGATTGCCGCCGATTTGATCCTGACTGCCAATCACGTTGTGGAGCGCGATGAGGATATTACCGTCGCTTTGCCCGACGGCAGCCAGGTTGCGGCGCAGGTGGCCGGGCGCGACCCCGGTTCTGACCTGGCGCTTTTGCGGCTGGGAAAGGCCGTTGCGACTCCCGCTGAAAAAGCCGCCGAGGCCAAAGTGGGACAAATCGTCCTGGCGCTGGGCCGTCCCTCCCTTGATGGGATTGAAGCCAGCCTGGGCGCGCTCAGCGCCGTCAGCGGCCCCGTTCGGACTCCCCGCGGGCTGCTCGATCGCACCTACCGGACGGACACCACGCCTTATCCGGGTTTCTCCGGCGGGCCGCTGATCGATGCCGAGGGCCGCGTGCTGGGCCTCAACACGTCCGGCTTTGGGCGCGGCTCATTCGTCACCATCCCGGCCGAGGTTGCCTGGAAGGTGGCCGGGGAACTTGCCGCTCACGGTTCGATCAAGCGCGGGTATCTCGGCATCCGCTCGCAGCCGGTGGAGCTGGCCGCAGCCGCGCAAACCGCTCTTAAACGGGAGCAAGCCACGGGGTTGTTGATTGTCGGCCTCGAAGCCGGGACTCCCGCCGAAGCGGGTGGGCTGCTCGTTGGCGACATCCTGGTCGGCTTGAATGGACATCCTGTTTCTGACCCGGACGAATTGTTCGCCAGCCTTTCGGGTGATGTGGTTGGCAAGCTTACGCCGGTCGAAATCCTGCGCGGCGGCGAGCCAAAGACTGTTACCGTAACGGTTGGGGAACGTTAAATCGATGCGTGTGAGTGTGGTGGCTGCGGCGATGGCGTTGCGCGTTGGCCTGCGGGAGGTGCTCAACGGCCTGCCCGGTGTGACCGTTGTGGCCGAAGCCGCCCACCCTGAAGCGTTGCCCGCCTGCGACGCCGATGTGCTCGTGCTGGCGGGCGCAGTCGACCCAGACAGCCTCGAAAAAACAACGGCGCTCCTGTTGCTGACGGATGATCCCGCTGACGCGCAGGGGTTGTTTGACCTATCGCTTCCCGCCTGGGGTGTGCTGCCGCTGAACGCCAGTGAAGACGAACTGAGCGCGGCCCTGCGCTCGCTCGGTGAGGGGCTGTGGGTGGGCGCGCCCGCGCTGCTGCGCAATCTGTTTTCGCGCAGGCCGCTCCAGGCGTTGGATGAGGCCGGTTTCACGGGAGAAGCGCTGACGGGTCGTGAGACCGAAGTCTTGCAGTTGACTGCCCAGGGGTTGGCAAACAAGCAAATTGCGCTGGCGCTGGGAATCAGCGAGCATACCGTCAAGTTCCATCTCTCGTCTTTGTATGCCAAACTGGGAGTCGCCAGCCGCACCGAAGCGGTTCATGCCGGCGCGCGGCGCGGGCTGGTGGTCCTGTAGAAAAGCAAAAGTCCCTTCATCACGAGGGGACTTTATCGTGTTGCATCTACTCCGCTACGCTACGGGATCATATAAACCTTCAAAACGGAACACGCAATACGCAACATGGATTTTTTCAATTCATTTGTGAAGTAACTGCGCCCTTCAGTTGGAATACACCCAAATCAAATAATTTCAATCTTCTGCTCGATCACATCCCCATCGCGCCAATTGGCTTCGACCCAGCGCGCCACTGTTTGCAGGGCGCTTTCGAGGAAAGCGCGTTCGCTGCCAATCATGGCGCAACCGATGACGGCTTCCTGCCAGGTATCCTGTAACCCAATTTCAGCTACAGACAAATTGAACTCACGGCGCAGGCGGGCGATCAGCGGCTTGATGGCCCCGCGTTTTTCTTTGAGCGAGGCGCAACCGGGCAGGTGCAGGTGGATGGTGAGGGTGGCAAGCATGGAATGGACCTCCTATAAAAGCTTCTACGCAAGCTTTGATTATACAACAGGGGCTGAACCGCCCTGGAAAGGATGCAGAATGTCGTTTTTCTTTACAGAAGCCAAGATGTCGGGGAATCGTAGGGGAAACGTAGGGGAAGCGTCAAGCAGGTTTGCGGCAGACATGATAAATTAAGAGTGTAAGGTGATTTCTCTTCTCCTCCTTTGAAAGAGAGCCGGGGTCGGCGTCCCCGGCTCTTTTGATTCTGTAAGGGATTGTAAACTACCAAGCAGGTTTGAACAGATATAATGACAGCGCTGAAAGACATGTTGGAACAGCAGCTCGATGGTTTGCATATGCCCTTTTATTGTTACATCCTCGAATGTTCGGATGGCACGTTTTATACCGGCTGGACAACGGATCCACCTCGGCGCGAGAAGCAGCACAATGCCGGGACGGGCGCTCGTTATACGCGCACGCGCCGCCCGGTCAAAATGGTCTATGTGGAAGAGCAATCGGATAAGAGCGCCGCGCTAAAACGTGAGTTGGTTATCAAAGGCATGTCGAGGCGGCGAAAAAGGAAATTGATGGATGAGAAAGGCGCTGAATCGGTAAATGGGTAGATTTCCTGGTATTTTCTCCATTGTAACCGGCGCGATTTAGGCATATGATTGGTATGCTGCCATAGACATCCTCCCCAAACCGGCCTTCTTTGCGCCTTTTCAGCAGGCGGGAAGCAAAATCAGGTAGCACTCATTCGTTCAGTTGAGATCATGGAAATTCCAAGGGATCGTGATGGAAACCAAGCCAATTGCTCTGGTTATTGATGACGATGAAGACCAAAATATCATTTTCTCTGCCGCCCTGGAGAGAGCCGGTTATACGGTTGAGCCAGCCTTTAATGGCAAGACGGCGCAGAAACTTTTGGCTGAACTGGCGCCGGCCATCGTCATTTTGGATTTACACCTGCCCGATTTCAATGGGGATGTGATTTTGAAACAGATCCGCAGCAACCCCAAATTGAAAGGTGTGATGGTGATTGTAGTCACTTCTGATTCGTCACTTGCGGCAAGCCTCGATCCCCAGCCAGAACTCGTTTTAATAAAACCGGTCGGTTTTGCACAGTTGAGTCAACTGGCCAGCCGCCTTACTCAAAAATCGGATTCCCCCTCGTAGCAATTTGCCTCGATTAGCGTGTAATGGAACGGAATGATTGTATAGGTATCAAGAAAAATTCTTTCCAACCTTTTCCACAGATCGCCGATTTACGCAGATTTTTAAAGGTTTACCTGCGATAATCTGCGATCTGTGGAAAAACCTTTTCTGGAGAACCATAGCTTCAGGAAGAGAACAATTTCAAAGGACGATGTATTATGGCTTCCGAATTGATTGCCCTGGTTGTTGAAGATAACGAAGACCTGAACGCCATTTTTTCTTCTGCCCTGGAGAAAGCCGGTTATACCAGTCAGTCAGTCTTTGACGGCGCTGCGGCGTTGCGATTCTTGTCTGAAATTGTGCCAGCCATGGTGATCCTTGATTTGCACATGCCAAAAGTTGGCGGGGATGTGGTGTTGAAAAACATTCGCAGCGATAGCAGGTTGGACGACACCACAGTTATTGTGGTCACTGCGGACCACAGGTTTGCAGAGGCCCTGCAGCTCCAGAAGGAAATGCTTTTATTAAAGCCGGTCAGTTTTTCACAATTAAGCGAACTCGCCAGCCGCTTTGTGCCAAAACAGGGCTCTTTGGTGCAATAGCCGCGCTGCCATCAAGATAACCCCGGTCGGAATCAGGGCAAATGCCGGATATGGCTGTCTGGCGCAAGATTTATCCTTGCGCATTATATATCCTACGGGCATTACACAAAAAACTGTTCTTCCACATCCTGCCAACTTTCATCCGGCATGGGCATGTACTTTGCCAGCAGCGGATGCACACGCCAGATTTCCTGCGCCACCCGTTCGGCCACCTTGCGGATCGAAAAATGCGCGCCCGGCGCAGAGCGCAACTGGCAAAAGGCAAACGCCTCGCGCAGGTTGAAACTCGCCAGCACGCGCCGGTTGAAACCGTTCGGCAGCGCGTACTGCGCCACGTGCGGGTTCCAGTCCGCCAGTTTTTCCCACAATGCCGCAGCGGCGTCCATCGCCCGGCAGTACTCGCCCTCCAGCCCGGCCTGCGCCATGCGCTTCGGGATGACGTAGCCCAGCGCCCCCGTCAGCAGTTGCGGCGTCTGCGTCATCATGCGGTGGCGCTTGAACTCGGCATATGCGCCCTGGTCCATCACCAGGTCAAAAGTGTAGGACGTATATTCCAACTCGCGCAGGGGGATGTCGTGGCGTCCCAGGCGGGACAGCAGCGCATCGGCAAGGGGCCCAAGCTGAGGGGCAGAGCGCACCGCCCCCAACGCCTCGCTGTAGCTCATGCCCCCAAAGCGGTACAAGGCTGAGGCCAAAACCCGCTGCTCGCCGTCCTTGTCGTAATCCACCAGTTCCAGCCAGTCGTTGCTTTGGCGTTTCCCCAATTCACCAAATCCCAATTTCGCAATATCCTGCGGCGTTTCGATCAGGTATTCCACCGGCTCGGCGTACTTCACCAGCGTCGGGATTTCGGCCTGGGCCACCTGCTTGACCGTGTCGCCGATCTCGCGCACCTCGGCCAGCGGCGAAGAGCGCCACTTGCGGATGGCGTTTTCGAGCACGCGGCCATTGGCCGTCACTCCCACGTTCGCCAGCGCCGAGGCGGGCAGCAAAAAACGACAGACATCCACGTACTGTGAGCGGATGCGCCGGTCCCAGGCCGCGTCCGTTTCGCCATCCTTGCGCGGCGACGATGTTTGCACTGTGCCGCGCACCGGTTCCAGCGCCGCCGCGTAAGTCTCGAACAACATGCGGCAGGTGGCAATATATTCGTCGCGCAGGGCATGCCCATCCAACTCGCCGGGCGTGTAAAAGGCGTCCGCGTCCCACTTCTGGTAGCGCGTGGATTTTTCGGTATACGACCCCAGCCGGTTGGACTCGATCGATTCCATTGCCAGGCGCGAGGCGTTCTCGATGGCCAGGTGCAGCACGGCATGCTCGGCCACCGAAGCGTGGCCGTAGCCCACCACCCATTTTTCGTGGAATTTGGCGCTTTGCTCGTCGCTCAGGCCGGCGGCAATCTCGCGGAAAGATTCGGGCGAGCGCGAGGTCTTGGCAAAAGCCACTGCGATGGTTTCGGGGCTGTGTTCTTTGGGCGAGAGCAGATAAATATCACGTTTGGGTGTGGACATGGCTTTCTCCTTTGGACGGGAAAATTCACCACGAAGCCACCAAGCCACAAAGAGTTCTTGCTTTTTTCCTTCAAAACTTCGTGCCTTTGTGACTTCGTGGTTTCAAGCTCTTGGTCTTCCGATTAATCACGGAAGAGTCGTAAGATGAAAAGATTCTGGCAAATATACGATGAAAACGCCTCGCAAGTCAACGAGGCGTGTTTGTTT
>JBARBA010000568.1:0-2909 GCA_049792555.1 Anaerolineales bacterium | reverse complement strand
GCTTCAAGAAGTACACACTCCCAGCAGGGGCCAGGCGGCGGCTGGCTTTTTGTTGTTTCGTTGCGTAATCCCAGCCGGAGACAGCTGTCCCACGCGGCACGGCGGCGGCAATTACCTTGGCGGGCATTCCTTCCAGTTTCGGTAGATAGCCATCCGTAAAGAGCGCCGGGGTTGCCAAAATCAGGCGGCAATGACCTGTTCGTAGAATCTCGCCCTTGATTTTTTCGTGGCATGGCGGAAAATCTCGCACATCTTTATTGCGCCAGTTGACCATGCGCCGCTCACCGCCCAAAAAGTCCACACCTTCGGTCAGGCTGGCATCTGTTTCAACTGCCAGGGCATACTGCTTGGCTTCGCTCAGTTTCTTCTCTGTTACACTGGCAAATTCCAGTCCGCTGGTTTGGAAAAGCATTCCTTCTTCGGCAGTTTGTGCGCCAGGCGCGATCTTGACGTGCATTCGGTTTTCGCTGGTCAGGCCGGAAATGCCCAAAGTTTTGGGGTCAATGGCAGTTTCATCGTTTTTGGGTGCAAGCAGCCAGTTTTCAAGTTCTTTCCATTTCCAAAAGCGTGGCGTGCCACTCAGTGGTTTGTCTTTCATCACAGGGCAGGGGCTTACCAAAAGCAGGCCATCCTTTAGATTTGTAAAATCTTGGGCTTCTGTTTTTATTGGGCGCACCCATAAACGTTCGCCTTTTTCCTTGTTCAGTTTCGATTCAACAATCAAACAATCTGCCGGGGCTGGGAACAGATATTCTGCAGGTTGGCCTTCGGTGTTCAGTTCTACCAAAACCGGGCCGCGCACTTCCTTCTTGAGCAAGTCGGTGATTTTGCTTGTGTCAAAAATGCCTGTTCCATCCTGCCCGGCGCGGGTGCGCACGGCTCCCGCAATGGTGGACGGGTACGGAAACGGCAAAGACTTGGCCCACGCTCCCGGCGTGGCGCTAAACGGCTTGCCATCGCGGAAAATGATCGGGTCACGGGGTTCGATAATCCAAACGCTCATTTGGTTTCCTCCTTTAGCGGTATGTTTGCCATCTCGTAGGCTTTGGCAAGCTCGGCGGCAATCACCATTTCTCCGGCAAGTTCGTTCAGAGACAAATTCTCATCCTTGAACCAGTCTTCAAACTTCTGTCTTGTTTCTTCTTTCATCTTTTCATCTCCGCCGCTCTCACGCTTGCGCCCGATAATGCGAATGGCTTCTTTTTCCAGCATTTCCCTGAGGGCCTTTTTATCCAAATCTGGAATATCCAACCGTCGTTGTAATTCTTCCAATTCATACGCCGCGCCGTGACTGATGGCTACTTTCCCGTCTTTGTTGGGGCGGCTATAACCAATCAGCGTTTCCATACGCCCGCTCAATTCAGGCAATTTACCCGTTACAAGTCGTTCCGAGCCGCCGCGTTTGCTCATCGAAATCACCAGGCCGTTTTTATCCTTTACTTTTTTGGCGGCTTTTTCGGCGTTCCGCGCTTGTTCCAGCACGTCACTTAACGGGGTCAGGTGGTGGGCTATGGCAAGGCCAACGGAAAGGGATGGGCGTTTTTTCTGCTCATCATCTATGAAATCAAATTTCGTTCCGACCCATTTCTCGAAACAGGTGTTCAGTTCAACCACGCATTCCAGCGCGGTATGTAAGGGTAGATATGCCAGCACGTCATCGCCGCCAACATAGACTGGAATGCCCCGCTGATTTTTGATAATGTCTTTGGCGTCTTTGTCAAAATCACTTAACGCCTGAGAAAGTTTGCTGTGCTGCCCCTGTTCCGTCTGGGCATCAATCGTTTTGCCCATATTGTCACCATCGGCTTGTAAAAGGGCGTAGTAGGGGGATGGCTCACCCTTAACACCATTCTCGCGCAACAGACCAACAAACTCAGCACGGAAATTTTCAGGGTATTTTTCTTTTTCAATCAACTGCGCCAATCGGTCAACGTAAAATAACGTTCCCAGTGTTTCGCCGCGCTCTGTATATTTTTTTAATAGCTGATAGATGGTTTTCTGTAGTTCAACACGTCTTTCTTGTCCAATTTGGGAATCCAAATTGATAATAAATGGTTTGGCTGCCAAATCGGTGGTACTTTCAAAATAAATATTGCTTGTGCGTTCCCCCCAACGCTTGAGCAGGTCAATTCCTGAAAGACTTTCGCCTTTTTCTGCCTTGAATTTCCCAAAAGGGGAACCCTTCTCAGGCTCTTTGGGTAAGACCGACTCGCGCCAGCCATCCAATGACGACTTGGGCAAGCCTGGCTTCCCATGTGTCTGGTGAAAATCGCGTGTATTTTTGCGGGCCGCCAGCAAGGCTTCGGCGCGTTTGCGGGCTGTATCATAGTAGTCATTGTTCACTGGCGCGGCTGCCCAGTAGAACTCGGTCAAATCTTCCAACTGGGTTTGGGCAAGTCCATCGTTGAATTTGCCTTGCACGCGCCCAAACGAATCGTCTCGAAGGGCATTTCGCCGCCCTTCAATAGCAGCCCCGACTGCGTCAGCAGCTTGTTGTGGCGTGCCGCTTTCCAGCATGGTAACAACTTTGTTGGTCACATCCACATCCGGCCTGGATAAATCCATCTCCGGTGCGGGAAATATCAGCGTATGCCCGGCATCTTTCAGCGCCTTCGCCGCCGCTTTTGCCAGCTCGCTCAACATCCACGAGCCAAACCATAAATCCTGGCTGGTGCGGGCGGTGGCGATAAAATCCTGCACCGGTCCAATCGAACAAACAAAATAGTATTTCTGAGTCATCTTCCCTTCCTTTCAAGGAATTTTGCTGTTAACCTTGTTCCAACCTTCCACATCCGAACCTCCTCTGCCTTCCAAAAAGCCCTCGACCATCCCCGCGCCCCCTTCCGCAAGAACGGATTTTCCAACCGCTGCCAATCATACAACCGGCCCGCTCCCCCGTCCCCCCCAAC
>JBARBA010000567.1:0-16317 GCA_049792555.1 Anaerolineales bacterium | reverse complement strand
TTTGTCAATCGAACGTTCCCGGCGCTCGAAAACGCCGGGAACGTCTTTACCTTTACTTTTGCAGCCAGGCAATCAGGGGCCAGTCAATGCGATGGTCAAATTTCAAAATCCATCATCCCTTCAAGGGATTTGGCTGCCGAGCGTAGCGCAGCCGGGCCGCTTTTTCGCAATATCGCCAAAATAACAGACAGCACCGCGTCCGTGTTCTTTAGCGCATCGTGATCGGTGAAACGCAGCAGACGCCAGCCATCGGCTTTGAACCAGGCATTGCGGATCATGTAAAATTCGTCGTGCTCCACGGTCTGGGGGTCTTCCACTTCGATAATCAGCTTTTGGCTTGGAGCGCAAAAATCGACGGTGTACTCCCCGATGACGTGCTGGGGATGGAACTCCACGGAGCCAAGATCGGCGGCGCACAGACAGGTCCATAAACGGTTCTCTGCCTCGGTCATATAGTTTTGCGAGTTTTTGGGGGTTGCGGGCATGGGGGATTCTCCGGGTGTCTTGACGATATGTTTCAAGCGACATTATAAGACAAAAAATGAACCGATGAATGCCCATCACATTCAAATCTTATACGCAAATGCAATAGAACGCCCACCGTTAATCACCTAAAATAGTAGTAATAATATGGTCGAAAAACAGAACACCCTTGTTTTGATCATTGCCGCAAACCCGTCAACGCGCGGGGGCATGGCAGATACGTTGAGCGGGACTCGTTTCGCGCTGCACTTCGCCGAAACTATAGCGGAAGGCTTGCAAAAAGCCGAGGAACTGCTCCCGGCTGTCATCTTGGTCGACCTCGACCCGCAGGGCTTCGACGCTTATGCCGCCTGCCGCCGCCTGCGCGCCGACCGCCTGCTGAACGGCATCCCGATTATGCTGCTATGCAGCCGCTACGAACGGGATGCGCGCGCTGCCGGCCTGAGCGCCGGGGCCGACGACTTTCTCGACAAGCCGCTGGACGGCATCGAGCTGTTCGCCCGCCTGAGTCTGCTGACCCGCTTGAGCCTGACCGGGCGGCTGCTGAGCGACCTGACGCGCTTTTCCTGGATGGTGGACCATGCCCACGAAGGCTACCTGATGCTCGACTTGGCGGGAGCCATCCACTTTGCCAACGAACGCGCGCAAAACCTGCTCAACCTGCCCGAAGATTTCATCGGCCTGCCTTTCGTCAACGTCGTGGAACGGCAGTACGTGCCCGAACCCGTCGAAGCCTGGAAAAACTGGCCGGAAGACCCCGCCCCTTGCTTTTTGGTCCAACCCGAAGGCCCCACGGCCCGCGCCGTCTGGGTGGTGCTTGAAGCGTTGGATACCCCCATCGGCGCGGAATATCATCGCATCGTGCGCCTGCGTGACGAGACGGAGCGCATGTCGCTCTACCACGATATGCGCAAGTTCCACATCATCATCAACCACAAACTGCGCACACCCGTTTCCATGCTTTACAGCAGCATGTCGATCATCAAAAGCCAGATCGACAGCATGACGCTCGAAGAAATCAAGAAGATGATGGGCAGCGCCATCCGCGGCGCGGAACGCTTGACCGAAGAAGTCCGCAATGTCCTGACCTATCTCGACGCCCCGCTGGCGCTGAATGTCGGCGACCCTGCCCGGCTCGAAGAGCTACCGGAAATGCTCAAAGCCATCGCCGCCCGGCTGCATCTGCAAAACGTAATTCTCTCCCTGCCCAGTGACCTGCGCGCTACACTGATCGGCCTGACCCCCGATGCGCTGGAGATGATCCTGTACGAGCTAATGGAAAACTCGCGCAAATTCCACCCCTCCCAGACCCCCCAGGTGGAAATTTCCGTCCAGAAATTGGAAAACGACTTCATCCACATGCGCGTGGTGGACGACGGCCTCAACCTGTCTGCCGAGCAGTTGGACTGGGCCTGGGTGCCTTATTTCCAAAACGAGAAAGACTTCACCGGCGAGATGCCCGGCACCGGGCTGGGCTTCCCCATGGTTGCCACGCTGGTCTGGAAAGCGGGCGGGACGCTGCGGCTGCGCAACCGCCCCGACGGGCCGGGCGTGATCGTGGACCTGAACATCCCGCTCGAAGCTGCGCTCCGCAAAGTGGAACGCTCCGCAGCGCCGTATGGAGCATAAAACAAAATCTTTCCACAGATACCCTAACGGGCACTCGTGGCGCAGATTAGCGCAGATAAACCTTGAAAATCTGCGCCATCTGTGGATAAAGGCCTTCATAAAGAATTGCTGCAAAACCGTATGACGCCTTGCGGTTGGGCGTATAATTCCGGCACGGAGACAACCATGACAAAACAAAAACCTGTTATTTTGGCCGCGCTTGCCCACCCCGACGACGAATCCTTCGGTATGGGCGGCACATTGGCCTTCTACGCCAAACGCGGCGTGGACGTTTACCTGGTCTGCGCCACGCGCGGCGAAGTCGGCACGGTGGACCCAAAGCTGATGAAAGGCTTCGCCTCCATCGCCGAAATGCGCGAGAACGAACTGCGCTGCGCCGCCGGTCATCTTGGGTTGAAAGAAGTTTTCTTCCTCGATTACCGCGATTCGGGTATGCCCGGCTCACCCGACAACCAGCACCCCGATGCGCAGGTGGCGCACCCGGTGGAAGAAGTGGCCGTCAAAGTGTTGAAATACATCCGCGAACTCAAACCGGACGTGGTGCTAACCTTTGACCCCATCGGCGGATACCGCCACCCCGACCACATCCATATCCATAACGCGACGGTGCTGGCCTTCGAAAAGGCGAACGACGCCTCCTTCCACCCCGAAGCCGGCGCGCCGTTCCAGCCGGGAAAGCTCTACTTCCACACGTTCCCGCGCCTGCTGCTGAAGGTTGCCGTGAACCTCATGCCGCTGATCGGCAAAGACCCGCGCAAATTTGGGCGCAACGGCGATATCGACATGAAAGCGCTGGCCGACGTGAGCTTCCCCGTCCACGCCCGAATCGAGATCGGCAGCGTGGCCGAAAGCAAGGCCGCCGCCAGCGCCTGCCACGCCAGCCAGGGCGGGATGCAGATGCGCCAGGGCGTGATGGGCATGATTATGCGGCTGTTGGGCGAAAAGGAAGATTTCATGCAGGCCTACCCGCCCGTCGCGGCGGGAGCAAAAATAAAAACCGATTTATTCGATTGAGCCAGGAAATCTATGCTAAAAAAACTGTTCGATTGGACTCCCCGCGACGTTGCCGACTGGGAAAAAATCCGCAGCAAGGGCCTGTTGCGTTTTATCCTGGGCTACGGGCTGGCGCTCTTCGGCGGTCTCCTGTTCGTTGCGTTGGGCGGGGCGGCGACGCTGATACGCTGGCACACAGCGCAAACCAGTAGCTTAATTTCAGAGCTGGTCGTCATCGCCCTGATTTGTCTGCTGGGCGGTCTGGTCAACAGCCTGGTTACATGGGTGGTGGAAGAAAAGCTTTACCAAAAATACAAAGAAACACAAAACCCGGAGAGCCAGCCGGAATGATCGAAATCCGCAGCGAGCAGGCGGGCGATCTTGACCCAGTGCGCCGCGTACACGAGAGCGCCTTTGCGCCGAGTTTGGCTGAAGCCAGGCTGGTGGACATGCTGCGCGCGGCAGGCAGGGCCAAAGTCGCGCTGGTGGCCCTCGCGGCGGGACAAATTGTCGGGCACGCGCTGTTCTCCCCGGTCAGCATCGCTGTCGCGCCGGGTGGGTTCCGGGGCGTGGGGTTGGCTCCGGTGGGCGTGCTGCCTGCGTTCCAGGGAAAAGGCATCGGGTCGGGGTTGATCCGCCAGGGACTGGAAGCGTGTCGAAGCGCGGGCTACGACGCAGTCGTCGTGCTGGGCCATCCGGGCTACTATCCACGCTTTGGGTTCCTGCCCGCGCACAATTTTCAACTGGAGAACGAGTACAACGCGGGCGAAGCGTTTATGGCGATGGAACTCAAACCAGGCGCGCTCACCGGCGTCAGCGGGTTGGTCAAATACGCGCCGGATTTCCGGGCGGCGGGCTGCTGATTTCAGAACGGCAAGGCGGCGTCTAAAGTGCTATAATCTTTAATGAAGGAGGCTGCGATGCTTACAAGCGTTCAAGGGATTTACCGCAAGGGAAAGATTCAATTAAACCAAACGCCAGAGAACGTTGGCGATGAAACCCCCGTTATTGTGACGTTCCTTGCTTCGGGAAGCGTGGACTTGCGCCAGCGCGGTATCAGCAAGGCGCAGGCCAAGGTGCTTCGCGCGCAATTGGCTGCCTTCGCGGAGGATTGGGACAGCCCCGAAATGAGCGTATATGACGACTACGATGCCAACAAACCTTAGGCTTATAGGTGTTCGTCATATTAACCGCATGCGCGCCACCAGCACCGGCGGGATTTCACTGAACTGGCCGCCCCACGAGAGCGGCGCGCTGGCGGGCTTATCGGGCGGGAAGGCGCGCTCTTCGAAGCCATCCAGCACGAAGCCGTTTTCAAAGCCGAGTTTGAAGTAATATTGCAGGGGGCGCTCAAAGTAGATTTGCGGTTTGGGCTGTTTGAGCAGCGCCAGGCCATGCGCATGATACGGGGTCATATAACGCGAAACCTTGACCGAATACGTCACTTTGTTTCCACTTTCATCGTCGAATCCCTCGGCCATATGCACCGTGGACGAGTTATTAAAAGCCGGGTGCATCAACGAAAAGACAAAGACGCCGCCAGGCTTCCCCGATGTGGGATCGGGACTTCGAAGCAACTTTGGCAAGGCGTGGAACAACGGCCGGATATCGGCGATGTCAAAGAGCGCCATGTTGCACAGGGCCGCGTCGAAAACGCCCGCACCCAGGTTGAGCAAGGCGCGTTCATCGGTCACGTCGAGCACGCGGTAATCGATGTTCGCCCCGCCGCGCGCGCGGGCCAGCTTGATCAGTTCCGCCGAGAAGTCGAAAGCCGTCACCTGCGCGCCGAGCGCCGCCAAACGACGGGAAAACAACCCGTTGCCGCAGGCAATGTCGAGGATGCGTTGGGGACGGGTCGGAGACCCATCCCCAACATTTAACAAAGGCCGGATGACCGGCCACTGCAAAATATTGACAAAGCTGTTGCCTTCGTCGCCCATTTTAGCGTCCCAGACTTCGGCGTTGGCATCCCAAATAGCGCGGGTTTCGGCGTTCAGGTCAGCCGTTGTCATCAGCTCGATTCCAGTAAGCATTCATCAGTTCATGCGACCATTCCGGCTGATGCACTTCGCCGTGCGGCAGGAACTCTTCCATGATGGGTTTAATATCCAGCACGGGCGTGCCGTCCAACGCATCCAGGCCTTCGACGAAGAGCGAACGCTCCTCGCGCCGGATGATGCGCACAACGGACAGCCCGATGCTGTTGGGCCGGTTTTTGTTGCGCTGCGCAAAAACGCCGACCTTCGGCCAGACCGGGTTGTCGCGCGGATGGCGTATCAGCGGTACCCTGCCTGCGCCCGCTGCTTTGTGGAAGTAGAAAATGATCTCGGCGTGCGAAAACGTCTCCAGCCCAACCAGGCACTCGTCGGGCAGTCTTTGATCCAGCACAATCTCTGAAACCACCCCGCCCCAATGGTCCTCGTTGCCCAGCGCGCGGCGCAGGTTGTGGATGCGCGCCACAGGGCGCACTCGAATTTCGTCTGTCATAATGTCTCCTTTGGAACGATGATGGTTTATTTAACCACAGATATACCAACCATGAGCACAGACTTGATATTCTCGTCGTGACGCTTGCCAACCACAAGTCCATGCGTGACAGAATACCTTAAACCGTAAGACTTGCGTTAAGAGATGTCAGATTTGCCCCGGTCATTTTGAAAACTGATAGGAACAAAAGGCGATTAATCGTGCTATACTTACATTACAAATTTGCAAGGTACAAGCCAAAAGAGGAAACCTTTCTGAAAGGAGCTATCTATGAGAAACAAGATTGGAGCAACGTACGATGGGCAAGTAATTTGCCCGGATGAGCCACTTCAGTTGGAACCGTATACACGGGTGCAGGTTAAGGTAATCAAGGTGAAACCGGCAGGCCGCAAACAAAAATTCTCGACAACCGTGGAGCAGCTCGCCAGACCGGAAGATCGCGCCGATCTGCCAGAGGGATTGGACCATTATCTCTTTTGGTAAGCGCATCTGTTATTTTACCTGAGATTATGAACGCGCACATGGGGGCTGATAGCCGTCCACGAAAATGGACGGAATTGAGCGTTGCGCAGTTTGCCAGACTACAAAATCACGCCAACTGTTTTCAACCTAATAGACAGCCACCTTGCTTCACAAAGGTGGCTGTCTCATTTTTGATGCGTATGCCCGCCATGCAAGGACACAGCGGGGCAACGAATCATAAAGTCTCGCCCATTCTCCGCTGTGTCCCTACGGAACATGCAACCGCGCCCGCCTCGGTAGGGATACAGCGGGACGGTGGATTGTCAAAAACCTGCGAGTCCCTCCGCTGTGTCCTGTTTGCCATGCAAGGACACAGCGGGGTAACGAATCGTAAAGGCTCGTCCATTCTCCGCTGTGTCCCTACGCCATGACGCCAAGATTTTGTTAACAAAAAGAGACTTCGGAAGGAATTTCTCCCGAAGTCTCTTTTTATCTCGTATTCATGCTCTCATCAGGTTTTTTTCTTTTGGGCTTTTTGGCGGCGAGCTGTTCTTCCGCTTCCAAATTTTGGCTCTCAAGCAATTCGGCCATTTCTTTCTTTAATTGCAAGGCTGAAATCGTATCGGATTCTCCCAGCGGTTTTATCAAGCCCTCGTCCAACAGGCTGATGTATTTCCCGTCAAGACCGACGATGATGTGATCCAACACCGGGATTCTCAAAAGCTCACCGGCGCTGACAAGCTCCCTGGTCACGTCCAGGTCGGCGATGCTGGGGGTCGTGTCGCCGGTGGGGTGGTTATGCCCCACGATAATGGCGTGCGCGTTTGCCAAAATGGCCGCCTTGAAGACCTCGCGCGGGTGGACGATGCTCTGGGTCAGGCTGCCGATGCTGACAGTGTGAATGCCGATGATGCGCTTTTTTAAATCCAACATCAGCAAAACAAAATGTTCGCGGTCCTCGCCTTCGAGGTAGGTTGCGAATATTTGGGCTGCTGCTTCGGCTGAATTGACTTTCTCGACTTTAAAAGACTTCGTCGAGCTTTCGACAAGCTTTAGTTTAAAAACCCGAATCTCGTACATGCCTTTTACCGGGTTGATCGATGGCTCGTGGCCATTTCTTGGGGATGATTGATACCCTTCACGGTGCGGAAAAGCGCGCTTCCCAACCGGGGGTATTCCATATGGAAAAATTATAGCATACCCTGCCCCTGAAAACCGCAAAACCGTCCGCGCACTTTTACAAATGCAGACCTCCGGGTTTTTCGGCCCGGAGGTCTGTTGTTCGGCTCTTTGAGAATTGACGTGGCTCTCGTCGCCGGGGCCAGCTTGTACGTCGGAATAAATTCCGACGTACGGGGTTACAGCATCAGCCGCAGCGGTTCTTCGAGATACGTCGCCAGGGCTTGCATGAACTTGGCAGCTTCCGCGCCGTCGCTGATGCGGTGGTCGGCAGAGATGGTGGCCTTCATGCGGTTGCCCACTTTGAGCTGCCCGCCCTCGACGACGGGCGCTTCGCGCGCCGCGCCGATGGCCAGGATGGCGGCTTCGGGCGGGTTGATGATGGCGATGAAGTTCTCCACGTCGTACATGCCCAGGTTGCTGGTCGAGAAGGTCGAGCCGTCCACGTCATCGGGCTTGACTTTGCCCTCGCGCGCGCGCGCGGCCATGGCGCGCACTTCGGCGGAGATCTGGCGCAGCGACTTCTGGTCGGCGTCCTTGCAGACCACCGTCAGCAGGCCGCCTTCGACGGTCACGGCCACGCCCACGTTGACCGCGCCGTGACGGATGATCTTGTCCGCAGCCAGCGAAGCGTTCAGGTTGGGGAACTGGCGCAGCGCCAGCGCCACGGCCTTGACGATGAAATCGTTGACCGAAAGCTTCTCGCCTTCGGGCAGGTAGGCGTTGACCTGTTTGCGCGTTTCAAGCAGCGCGTCCATTTTGTATTCGCGCGTCACGTAGAAGTGCGGCAGGTTTTGTTTGGATTCGACCAGACGCCGCCCGATGGCCTGGCGCAGCTTGGTGGTCTGCACCGTTTCGTCGGCGTGGGCAACGGGGGTAAGAGCCGGGAGCGGCATCGCCGCCGGAGCCTTGGCCTGAGCGGGTGCGGCGGCTGAAACCGGACCTACCGCCAGTGCGGCTTCCACGTCCTTGCGGACGATGCGTCCGCCGGGGCCGGTGCCCTGGATTTGGGCCAGGTTTAGGTTGGCGTCGCCGGCAACCTTGCGCGCCAGGGGCGACGCTTTAACGGGACCCGCTGGAATGGCAGCAACGGCTGCGACAACGGGAGCAGGCTGCGGGGGAGTCTGATTCGCGCTGATCGCGGCCCCGACGGGGGTCGAACCCGCGATAACGGGAGCGTCAGCAGCGGGGATCAAGTCGTCAATTTTCTCGTCCGCAGCGCCAATGATGGCCATAACCGCGCCGACGGGGATGGCGTCGCCCTGGCCGGCGAGCAGCTTGCGGACGATGCCGCTGACATGCGATTCGACTTCGACGGTGGCTTTGTCGGTCTCGATTTCGGCCAGCACCTCGCCTTTTTGGATGGCTTCGCCTTCGTTTTTGACCCAGCGGATCAGCACGCCTTCGCGCATGTCAAAGCCCAGTTTGGGCATTGTAATTGTTTCTGCCATTAGAGCACCTCTCTCACTGCTGCGATGACGTCTTTGACCTGCGGCAGGGCTTCCTGCTCGAGGGCGCGGTTGTAAGGCAGCGGAACTTCATCCTGGGCGACGCGCTTGATGGGCGCATCGACGTAATCGAAGGCTTCTTCGTAAATGCGCGCCGAGATTTCGGCGCCCACGCCGTACGACTTCCAGCCTTCTTCAACGATCACGGCGCGGTTGGTCTTTTTGAACGACTCGAAGACCGGTTCCATGTCGAGCGGGCGCAGGGTGCGCAGGTCGACGATTTCAATTTCGATGCCTTCTTTGGCCAGTTCGTCGGCGGCCTGCATGGAGAGTTCGAGGCCCTTTGAGTAGGTGACGACGGTGACGTGCTTGCCGGGGCGCTGGACGATGCTCTTGCCAATCGGGATGGTGTAATCGCCTTCGGGCACTTCGCCGCGCACCTGGTACATGGTGGCGTGCTCGATGAAGAGCACTGGGTTGTCGGAGCGGATGGCGGACTTAAGCAGGCCCTTGGCGTCTGCCGGGGTGCCGGGGGCGACGACCGTTAAACCGGGGAAGTGGGCGAAGATGACATCCGGCGTCTGCGAGTGGGTTGCGCCAAGCTGACGCCCGCCGCCGCCTACGGTGCGGATAACCATTGGGATGCGGAATTGCCCGCCGAACATGTAGTGGAATTTGGGCGCTTCGTTGACGAGGTAGTCCATGGCCGAGAAGGCGAAGTTGATCGTCATCAGTTCGGCTACGGGGCGCAGGCCGGTCATGGCCGCGCCCATGGCCGCGCCGAGGATGACGTTTTCAGCGATGGGGGTATCGCGCACGCGCTCGCCGCCGAAATGGTCGTAAAAGCCCTTGGTGACGGCATAAGAACCGCCCCATACGCCCACTTCCTCGCCGAGGATGAAGACGTTCGGGTCTCTTTCCATTTCTTCCCAGAGTGCTTTTGAAATTGCTTCACGCATTGTTATTTTTGGCATAAGTGCTCCTTCGTCGCAGAGAATAGAGAGTAGATGATTAGAGAGCAGTCAAACCGGTTGAACCGCGCACTATTCTCTAATCTCTCTTCTCTACTCTACATAAACATCCGCGTACAAATCTTCGAGTGTTGGTTCGGGGCTGGCTTCGGCGAATTCCACCGCTTTGACAACTTCGGCGGCCACTTTGTCGTCAATGGCGTCGAGTTCGGCTTCTTCGATGTTCTCAGCCCTCATATAAATGCGGAACATGCCAATTGGGTCGCTCTCTTCCCACTTTTTGACTTCCGTTTGCTTGCGGTAGCGCTCCGGGTCGCCCATGGAGTGGCCGCGGAAGCGGTAGGTCATCACTTCGAGCAGGAAGGGCCGGGAACTGGAGCGCACCATCTCGATGCACTTCTTCGCGGTTTCGTAGACTTCGGTCACATCCATGCCGTTGATGCGCTTGTTGGGCATGCCGTAACCTTCGGCCTTCTGCCGGATTTCGGTGACCGCCGAAGCGCGGTCTACAGCCGTGCCCATGCCGTACAGGTTGTTTTCGCAGACCCACAGCACGGGTAAATCCCAGGCTTGGGACAGGTTGACGGCTTCGTGGAAGTAGCCGATGTTGGTCGCGCCGTCGCCGAACATGCAGATGGTGACGTTGTTTTTGTTGGCATATTTATCGCCCAACGCCAGCCCTGCCGCAATCGGCAGGTGCGCGCCGACAATGGCGTGCCCGCCCCAAAAGTTTTTGGTGACGTCGGCCATGTGCATCGAGCCGCCCTTGCCCTTGGACGTGCCGGTGGACTTGCCCAGCAACTCGGCCATGACCCGGTTGGCGGAAATGCCGCAGTTGATGGCGACGCCGTGGTCGCGGTAGGCCGTGATGACGCGATCCTGCGGCAGGCGGGCGGAGATCAGCCCGGTGGAGACGGCTTCCTGTCCGATGTACAGGTGCATGAAACCGCCGATTTTGCCTTGCTGATACAACTCAGCGCCGCGTTCTTCGACGCGGCGGATCAGCACCATCTCGTAGTACATTTGTAAAAGTTTTTCTTTCTCCATACTGTTTCTCCCAAGTTCCTCGCTTGATCTTCTAAAAAGGGATGAGTTGATTTAAGTGGGACTTACGCACTTTATCATTTTACAAAAGCCATCGACACGAATTCCACGAATTTTCACGAATAAGCTAAAAGAAAATTTGTGGAATTTGTGTCCAGATTTTGAATTTCAAAGCGTCTTGCGTAAGTCCTATTAAGAAACAACCGGTATTGTGTGGCTGACGCCAAGCGCATAATTGAGGCGGGATTTTATCCCAACAAGCGCGGGATTATATCCCAGGCGTGGGATTTCATCCCAAGTAGATTGGCGCAAAGCCTTCTATTTATATCTTTTTTGCAGGAAACTGGCTAGAGGAAAGAACCCCGTTAAGCCGGTTTGGTGCGGCTTATTGGTACCCGGTGATCAAAAATACCCCGTACGGGTGATGGGAAAGTTTATAGGTTAGACGCCATAAGCAGCGCTCACCCCAAAGGATGAAAATAGGATGCGGCGCAGCATGAGCGGATTCGGGAGCAGACGGGAACCGGACAAACGGACGTGCGCCCGTCCGGGTGCGGCAAACTTCTTATTTTCAAGTTAGATGACGCCCGGTAACTTCTCAATATTTCGGGGGAATTGTTGTCGAAGGTGGTTTCGATACGGCGGCGGAGCAACATCGCCGCCTACTCAACCACCGATTATTGAGATGATACGACGCCCGCATATACAAATGCACCAGGCGCTATGTTGCGTTTTCCCGCTCAAGAAAAAAGCGCAACATCGTGCTGCGCATTTGTGCGCGTGACGGTATAATGCAAAGGTTCGTTAAAATCAAGCTAACCAGAGGAGAAAATATGGCCCCAAAACAATGGTCGACCCCGCCCGCAATGGTAATTGACCCCAAGAAACATTACAAAGCCACCATCCAGACCGATAAAGGCGACATGGTCATCGCCCTGTTCGCCGACAAGGCCCCCAAGACCGTCAACAATTTTGTCTTCCTGGCCCGCGAAGGGTTCTACGATGGGGTTATTTTCCACCGCGTCATCCCTGATTTTATGGTCCAGGGCGGCGACCCGACCGGCACCGGTCGCGGCGGCCCCGGCTATCGCTTCGGCGACGAGTTCCACCCGTCGTTGAAACACAATAAACCGGGCATCCTTTCGATGGCCAACGCCGGTCCGGGTACGAACGGCTCGCAGTTTTTTATCACCCACGTCCCCACGCCTCACCTGGACGGGAGACACGCCATTTTCGGGGAAGTCGTTAAGGGCATGGACGTCTTGATGTCGATCCCGCCGCGCGATCCACAGCAGGCCACGGCTCCCAGCGTTAAAATGCTGAAGGTGCTCATCGAGGAAAGCGCTTAACAAAGAACGTCCGCATCTTCTCAAAATTTGGGGAGAATTGTTCTTACAGGTGGTTTCGATACGGCGGCGGAACAGCATCGCCGCCTACTCAACCACCGATTATTGAGGAGCTACGAACGTCCGCTGTGCTTAAACACAAAATGCAACCTGGTTTTCCGGCCAGGTTGCATTTTATTTCACGCAACCGTAGGGCGAGATTAATCTCGCCCTACGGTTGCTATCAGAATCCCAGGCCGAAGTAGTCGCCGCCCAGCTTGTAACCCGCCATTTCGAGGCGCGAACTGAACATGGGACGCATACCGGTCGGCTTGAGGTCGCCGATGATTTTTCCGTCAGGGCCGGCGCCGGTTTGAACGAATTTGTAAATATCGGTTTGGGTGACGACATCGCCTTCCATGCCGCCGACTTCGGTGATCTGCGTCGCCTTGCGCGCGCCATCCGGCAGGCGGGTCATGTGGACGATCAGGTTCAGCGCCGATGAAATTTGTTTGCGCAAAGCGTTGACCGGCATATCGATTCCCGACATAAGTGACATCGTCTCCAGACGCGAAATTGCATCGCGCGGGGTGTTGGCGTGTAGCGTGGTCAACGAACCGGAATGGCCGGTATTCATGGATTGCAGCATGTCGAGGGTTTCGCCGCCGCGCACTTCTCCCACGATCACCCGGTCGGGGCGCATACGCAGGGCATTGCGCACCAGGTCGCGGACGGTGACTTCGCCCACGCCATCCACGTTGGGAAGTTTGGTTTCCATGCGCACCACGTGGCGTTGCCTCATCTGTAATTCGACCGCATCTTCGATGGTAATGATGCGCTCGTTATCGGGGATAAACGTGGAGAGCACGTTCAGCATGGTGCTCTTGCCTGCGCTGGTATTGCCTGAGATCAGGATATTCAGGCGCGCGACCACGCAGGCTTCCAGGAATTTCGCCATATAGTTCGAGACGGTTCCCAACGAAATCAAATCGTCGATCGTCATGCGCGTCTGCCCGAACTTGCGGATGGTGATGACCGGCCCATCCACCGCGACGGGCGGGATTGCCACGTTGACGCGAGAACCGTCGGGGAGGCGGGCGTCGGCGGTGGGGGTGTCGTAGTCCACGCGGCGGCCCAGCGGCGCAAGGATGCGGCCGATCAGCCGCATCAGTTGGGCGTCGCTTTCGAATTTCAGGTCGGTCTCGTAGAGTTCGCCGTTGCGCTCCACAAAGGTCAAAGACGGGCCGTTGACCATCACTTCGCTGATCTCCGGGTTGTTCAGCAGCAGTTCGAGCAGGCCATAGCCAACCAGGTCTGCCAGCGCGCTATCCACAATCTGCCCGCGCACATCCGCGCTGATGCTCTCGCCCAGGCGCTGCGCGTCGAAGACCTTTTCAAGGTATTGGCGCACTGCCTGGCGGGTAAGCTGGCTGGTGGGGATCTTCTGCAACTCAGGCGCAACCAGGTCAACAATGCGCGATTTAATGCGCAGGATGTTTTCATCGCGCAGCGCGGGTGGCATCACTTGCATCAATTTTTCGGCCATGTCGGACTCTCCTCAAGGATGTTCAAAGGTATCATCTCAATAATCGGTGGTTGAGTAGGCGGCGGTGCTATTCCGCCGCCGTATCGAAACCACGAAAGATTGAAATGATACGTTCAAAGTATACACCTTGAGTGACGCCAGGGCGCAACACAGGTGTTACGTGGAGAATTGTGGAGATTGCCGGAATAGCGCGGTCGATTTGATACAATACGCGGGTGCCGCAAAATTTGATTATGTTATACTTTTGTCTGCGGTCTGGACAATCAAGGCGATACATCGACATTTGTCCCCATCGCCATCAAATTTCATCGATTGATCGCCGATGCGGCCTGGACAAGCGCCATCCCGCTTCGGCTTCAACCTTACCCGTTTTGAAGGAGGTAGCGTGAGAATCATCCGCGATGCGTCATTTGCTTTGCGCTGGGTCTCGCTGATTTTCCTGGCAGGGGCCATCATTTTGACGATGATCGAACTCGTCTCTTACAGCCGCCTGCGCAGCAATTATCCACCCGGCATGACGATTGCCGGCGTGCCCGTGGGCGGGACAGACCCGCAGGAGGCCGCGCAGCGTCTGCTCCAGGTGTATAACAGCACACCCATCGAAATCCAGGTTGCCGGGTCGGCCGTCCACATGGACCCGTCCATGGCGGGGTTCCAGATCGATACCGAATCGATGCTGGCCGCCGCCGATTTGCAGCGCACCGGCGGTTCGTTCTGGGTTGATTTCTGGGATTATTTATGGAACCGGCAATCTGCCACAACCGACGTGCCTTTGATCTCCAGCGTTTCGGAAGACCGCCTCAAGCTGTACCTGAAAGACGAAATCGCCGTCCGTTACGACAAGCCGGCCGTCCCTGCGCAGCCCATCGCCGGGAAACTCACTTTCGTTCCCGGCCAGGCCGGGGAGGAACTGGATATCGACCGGGCGGCGGGCCTGATAGAAGATGCGCTCAAATCGTCCAGCAACCGCACCGTTTCGCTGACGTTCCGGGGCAGCACGCCCAACCACCCGTTGCTCAAAAACCTGGAAGTCTTGATCAAAAACCAGATCATCGACGGGACGCCTTTCGACGGTGTGGTCGGTTTTTACCTGCAAGATTTGCAGACCGGCGAGGAAATGCACTTTGGCTATGACCAGAACCAGGATGTGCCGGTGGAACCCGATATTGCCTTCACGGCCTCCAGCACGATCAAAATTCCGATCCTGGTCTCGGTTTACAAAAACCTGGGGCCAAAGCTCGACCAGGATACACAAGACCTGATCCTGGAAATGATCACCAAGTCTGAAAACCCGGCCTCCGACGCGCTGATGCGCAAGATCGATTCCTCGCGCGGCCCGCTGATCGTTTCGGCGGACATGAAAGCCATCGGCCTCGAAGACACCTTCCTGGCAGGTTTCTTCTGCAGCGCGCAAGACCCGTGCCCCTTGTTGCAAAAATTCAGCACCCCGGCCAACCAGCGCACGGACGTCACCACCGACCCGGACACATACAACCAGACGACCACTTCCGACATCGGCGCGCTGCTCGGCGACCTGTACCAATGCTCCCAAAGCGGCGGCGGCGCATTGGTGGCCACCTTCCCCGATAAATTCAACAAGCAGGTTTGCGATGAAATCATCGGCTACCTCAAGCGTGACAAGATCGGTTCGCTGATCGAGGCGGGCTTGCCGGACGGGACGCAGATCGCCCACAAACACGGCTGGATCAGCAATTCGCACGGCGTCATCCAGAATTTCAGCGATGCGGCCATCGTCTATACCCCCGGCGGCAACTACATCCTGGTGATTTACGCCTATCACCCGATACAGGCCGTCTTCCAGCCGGTTACCGACATGTACGCTCAAATTTCGATGGTTGTTTATAATTATTTCAACCTGCCGGCGCAATAGATAAAAGTCTCCCTCCATTCGAGGGAGACTTTTTTACCCCACCGCCGCGAGCGAATAGAACGCGGATTCGGCGGATCGAGCGGATTAGGGCGGATAAAGAATTAAAAAATCCGCGAGAATCCGCTTAATCCGCGTCACCCGCGTTCTATTCGCAACGGAAAGGCAAGAGGCCAGAGTCATGTTCCATACCATACGCGAACCCGTCCTGGAGCGGATGCAATCCCTGGAGCAGATCGACGCGCAAGACCGCGCAGATGGCACGCCCCAGTTGCAGCGCCTGCGCCAGATACCGCCCGAAACAGGCAAGTTCCTGGCGCTGCTGGCCGCAAATGCTCCCGAAGGAGCGTACCTTGAAATCGGCGCAAGCGCCGGTTATTCAACGCTGTGGCTGGCGATGGCCTGTGAAACGTTGGGCCGCGCCATCACCACTTTCGAGGTATTGCCCGAAAAGGCAAAACTGGCGCGCGAGACGTTCCGGCTTGCCGGGGTGGAAGGAATCGTAACCCTGGTGGAAGGCGACGCCCGGCAGTATCTTTCGCAGTATCCCCGGATCGCTTTTTGCTTCCTGGATGCCGAGAAAGACGTGTATGCTGCGTGCTACGAAGCCGTCATCCCCAAGCTGGTGAAAGGCGGCCTGCTGGTGGCAGACAACGTCATCAGCCACCGGGAAGCCTTGCAGCCGGTATTGGAGCGCGCCCTGGCCGATGCGCGCGTGGACGCGCTGATCGTTCCGATTGGCACAGGCGAACTGGTTTGTCGTAAAGTTTGACTGCACATTTTACGTCCGGCAGCGTAAAAGAGAACGCGGGTGACGCGGATTAATCAGATTCTCGCGGGAAGCCCCCGGAACGTAGTGTAG
>JBARBA010000566.1:0-2691 GCA_049792555.1 Anaerolineales bacterium | reverse complement strand
AGGTGACAGTCACTTTCAAAGTGACTGTCACCTTACTGTGTTTACGGAGAACACCCAATGAAAATCCTTGCCGTCGATCACGGACAAAAACGCATCGGGCTGGCGATCAGCGACGAGACCGGCGCGCTGGCCCGTCCGCTGCTGGTGTTGCCGCATGTTTCGCGTGTGGTCGATGCGGCCACCGTGGCCGAACGCGCCGCCGCGCACGACGTCGCCCAAATTGTGGTGGGCGCTTCGTATGACGAAGACGGGCAACTCAACACGGCGGGCCGTTCTGCCGCGCGTTTTGCCGAGGCGCTGCGCCTGCAAACCTCGCTGCCGGTGCTGTTGTGGGACGAGAGCCTGACCACGCAGGACGCCCGCGCCGCGCGCCTGACGATGGGCGTCAGCCGCAAAAAACGCAGTGGCCACCTGGACGACGTGGCCGCCGCCGTGTTGCTCCAAAACTACCTTGATTCCCAAAAGAACGTTTAACGTCTATGCCTGGAAGAACCCGCCGTTCCTATTACATCCCCCTCGGTTGTGTCATCCCGCTGGTTTTGCTGGTTGTGGCGATCGTCCTTGCCATCGTTGTCCCGTTCAGTGCGGCGCGCACGTATGGCCCGCCCGCCGAAAGCCTGAACGGCTGGCAGCGTTTTCAATATGCTTTGGCGCTGTTGTGGTACGACGGGCTGGTGACGCGCCCTGCCGATTACGCCGCCGCCGAGCAGCCTTTTGTGGTTGCCGAGGGCGAGCAGGCCGCCGACGTGGCCGAGCGCCTGGAGCAGGACGGGCTGGTGCGCAGCGCGGCGGCTTTCCGCGCCTACCTGATCTACACCGGCCTGGATACCGGCTTGCAAGCCGGGGAGTACACCCTCAGCGCGGCGCTTTCGCCCGTGCAGATCGCCGAACGCCTGCAAGATGCCACCCCGGCGCAGGTCAAGTTCGTGGTGCTGCCCGGCTGGCGCATGGAAGAGATTGCCGCGTCCATGCCGACCTCCGGTTTTGAGATTACGCCCGAAGATTTCCTGGCGGCGGCCCGCAGCAGCCATCCCGACCTTGATTCGCTGCCTTCCGGCGCAACCGCCGAAGGCTTTCTCTTTCCCGATGTGTACACCGTGCCGCGCGTCACCCAGGTTCAGCCGCTGGTGGACCTGTTGCTGCGCCGTTTCGACCAGACGCTGACGCCCGAAATGCGCGACGGCTTTGCGCGCCACAACCTGAGCGTTTACCAGGCGGTCACGCTGGCCTCGATCATCCAGCGCGAAGCGGTGCAGGCCGACGAGCAGCCGATCATCGCCTCGGTCTTTTACAACCGCATCGCCGCCGGGATGCCCCTGCAAACCGACCCGACCATCCAATACGCGCTCGGTTTCGACGCGCTGACCGGCTCCTGGTGGAAGTCCCCGCTGACGCGTGACGACTTGAAGATCGACTCGCCCTATAACACCTACACCAACGCCGGCCTGCCGCCCGGCCCGATTGACAGCCCCTCCCTGAGCGCCTTGCAAGCCGTGGCCTTCCCGGCAGATACACCCTATCTGTTCTTCCGCGCGCGCTGCGACGGCTCCGGCCGCCACGCCTTCGCCGAAACGTTCGATGAGCATTTGCAGAATGGGTGTCCGTGAAATGGAGAAATAGAATGGCGCAAAATCTGACTTTTCAATACGACCGCGAGGCCGATATTTTGTATATCAACACCGTTACCCCTTATGCCGCACAGGAATCGGACGAATTGGGCGACGAGATCATTGCGCGCCTGAACCCCCAAACAGGCCAGATCGAAAACCTGGAAGTATTATTCTTTACCAGCCGCCTGTTGCGAAAGGATTTATTTTCTTTGCCGATCACTGCGGATTTGCGGCAGATAAAAACGCCCCTTCCCTAGCTGCAACGGCTCAGGCCGGCACGCCTTCGCCGGGACGTTCGATGAGCATTTGCAGAATGGGTGTCCGTCATCGGGGAACATTCGATCATTTACAAAAAAGCCGTCCCCTCTCACCCCAGGAAAAGGACGGCCTTGCCGTTTCACCAACCAGTGCCGGTCCAAGTTACCGACCTGTTCTCAAAGTATTGAAGCTATTTTTTGGGCAAGTTGCTCATTTTTCCAATACTGCGTATGAGAATTGAGTACATTACCTGTTTCAATAGGAATATCTTCCAGTGATGCAAATTCATTTTCGGGGTTTAAAGAAAAAAGCGACTTTAACGGATAAGCGGCAATATCATCAGTGTCGTAAAAATTGAGCCATCTATGTCCTCGACTAACTGGATTTTTGATTGTTCTGAAGGGATCATCAACCGACCAAACCTTACCTTGCCGCAAGATAAACAGTCCAATTGGTGCGCCAAAGGTGAACAGGTTCTGAAAATTATTTTTAAAACGATCAAGCTTTACCTGATTAGTTTCGCGCCTTTTCCCGGGGTATAACAAGGTGTTCTTCTCAAAAAGTTTATAAAGATAATCGAACGCTATTAATGAGCCGAGCGAATGCGCCAGGATGCTGTAGCGACCCGATTCGCAATGATATTCGATTTGATCCCAAACTTTTTTACGGATTCCGTTTTCATTTTCTGGCTCGGCAGTATAAGCAATGATATCCCCAACGAAAAAGGTCATAAAGGATCTTGCTGATGGAGTTATCTTATGTTGAAGAATGCTCCCTGCATCTAGTACACCTGGGCATAAACGAATGGTGAGTTTGGTAAAAG
>JBARBA010000565.1:0-2612 GCA_049792555.1 Anaerolineales bacterium | reverse complement strand
GCCATAGTGATTGCCGATGATGTCCATTTGGGCGGCTTCTTCGAGTGAGAAGTAGCCGAATTCGGTGGTTTCGTCGCTCAGGCCCAATTCGCCGCCGGTCACTTTGGCTTCGAAACTGAGCGCCACGATATGCACTTTGTTGTCGTCGGGGTAGATGATAACCCGGTGGGGGTCGCTGTAGACGCCGATCAAGCGCACAACCTCCACGCGCAGGCCGGTCTCCTCCCAGACTTCGCGCGCGCAGGCTTCGGCCACGCTTTCGCCCGGCTCCATTGCGCCGCCCGGCAGGCACCACTGACCGTTGTCGCTGCGGCGTGTCAACAATACCTTCTTGTCTTCATTGAATATGACGGCTGAACATCCCAGCCGCAATTTCGCTTCGCGGCCAATGCGTTCGCCCAGGAGTACGTGTGTCTTGCCCAAATGATCCTGCCTTTCTATGAAAAGAAGGTGACAGTCACTTTTGGAAGTGACTGTCACCTTTTTGATTATCGCACAAACGTCCCGTTGCGCAGGTCGATCAGTGCCTGTTGGATTTCTTCCCTGGTGTTCATCACGAACGGCCCGTAAGGCACAATCGGCTCTTTGAACGGCGCTCCGGCGATCAGCATAAAACGGACAGGGGAATTATTGGCCGCTCTAACGCGGACGTGGTCGCCGTCGGCGAAGACCACCATCTTGACGGCGGATACCGTTTCTTCGACATCACCCATTTTGCCGAAAGTCCCTTCGCCTTCGAAGACGTAAGCCAGCGCGGTGTGCCCCGGCGCTATTTCGTGGACAAATTCCGCGCCGGATGCGAGCGTTATATCGATGTACAGCGGGCTGGCGGCGATTTCCGTTACCGGGCCTTGCGCGCCGAAGACCTGCCCCGTGACGACGCGCACCGTTGCCCCGTCCTTTTCCACGCTGGGAATGCTGTCGGCGCTGACTTCCTGGTAGCGCGGCGCAGTCATTTTCAGCGCCGCAGGCAGGTTGACCCATAACTGGAAGCCGTAGATTGCGCCGCTGGGGCCGCGCCGGGGCATTTCCTCGTGCAGGATGCCGCGCCCGGAGGTCATCCACTGCACGTCGCCGGGGCCGATCAGCCCGGCGTTGCCCAGGCTGTCGCGGTGGTGAGTGGAGCCTTCGAGCATGTACGTCACCGTTTCGATGCCGCGGTGCGGGTGCATCGGAAAGCCGCGGATGGGGCCTTCGATGGGGTCGTTGAAGGCGAAATGGTCAAAGAGCAGGAAGGGGTCAAACTGGTTGGAGGCGTGCGGGAAAATCGAACGGCGCAGGAGCACGCCTGCGCCTTCCATGACGAACTCGGGCTGGATGATTCTGTGTATTTTTCGCTGTTGGTTCATACCGGTAAACTCCTTGAAAGGGCTTTCAACTCTGATTGTATCAAATAGCTTGAATGCCGGGCGTTAATCTTTCGTCGGAGTTTTGAAGTGATGTGCCCAACAAACGTATCATTTCAATATTCTGGGAAATTGTTGTCAGAAGGTGGTTTCGACACCTGCCCTTCCGAAAGGACACCGGGACAGGTGTGGCAGGCGGCGCCAGGGTACGGCGGCGAAACGACATCGCCGCCTACTCAACCACCGATTATTGAAAAGTTACCAACAAACAGACCTCCGAGTTTTCAAAAAACTCGGAGGTCTGTTTGTCTTACGGGTGTTTGTGACTCTACGGTTGTTTGGCCTGCCCCGAATTGATATTAATCATCAGGCTCGATTCGTCCACGGCTTCGAAGTCGTTGCCGGTAATATTATCCAGCAGGTGCAGCATGTCGTTGCTCCAGCGCGGGTCGGGCGCGCCGCTGATGTACCAGTCCGAGCCGTTGTCGGCGACGATGATGCCGTATTTTTTCATGGCGAGCAAAATCACTTGCATCTTGGCCGGGTAGGTGCTGATGTTAAAGGACGCCTTCAGACGGAAGCGCGCGCCCATGGGCGGGACGTTCGGGTTGGCGGGCGAGGTCAGGTGACGGGCCGGCCAGATGAACCCGGCGGTGTTGTTGGTGGTGAAGCGGATGGCGTGGTTGATGTGTCCGGCCAGGATTTCGTCATAGCGCACCAGCCCGGGCAAAATCGGCAGCCCGGCGGCGTCGGCGGAAGTCCAGGTGTTGGGGCGCAGGGCGTTGGATGTCAGCGTCCAGACCGCGCCCGAACCGCCGTGCCAGACGGTTCCTACTTTGTGCGCTGCCCAGATTTCATAGAGCTTGCAGACGCCCTGTTTGACGATCAGGATATGATGATCGCTGCCATATTCGATCTTCGGGCTGGCCGGGATGGGGTAGTAGCCCAGGTTGGATTGATTCCAGTATTGGAACTGGCTCTTGCCCATGAAGACGCCCGTCAGCGTGGACGGCGCCACGTTAAACGGGATGCCGATCGGCCCGCCGTCCCAGGTGCCGGAGCCGAAGTCCATGTGCAGGCCGGTGGTGCGGCCAATGCTGTTGATCCAGGCCGTCGAGCGCGCGCTGACGGGCAGCGTGTCGATGCGCGTGTTCCAGATATTGTCAGCCGGGAACATCGGGCAGCCGCCGAGGCTGGCTGCTTCGGCAGGCGTTGGGGATGCGAATGCCGGTGTAAAAGAGACGAGCAACGCAGTCAGCGCTGCAA
>JBARBA010000564.1:0-11023 GCA_049792555.1 Anaerolineales bacterium | reverse complement strand
GGCTGGCGCAGAAGGATTTGAGTTCCTCCAGCGAGGCCTGCGGAATCCCGCGAATATACGGGATGGCTTTCGACTTGCGAGACTCGATTGCTTTGCCAAGCGAAACGCCCAACGCCCCGAAGGCGCGCGTTCCGCTCACTTGCGCTTCCACCCGCACCGTCAGGCCGGGGCGGCGGTTTTCGGGCAGGTGCAGCCCGTAGTTGGGCGTTTTGCCGGTCAGCGCGGAAGCCAGGGCGCTGGGACCGCCCTCCCGGTTGGTGCGCGCCCCCAGCACGGAGTTGGCGTAACAGACCGCGCTGCTTTCGGCCCAGGCAATGTGTTCGCCATAATGCGGCAGGTTGCCGAACAGATAGGGCGTGCATGAACAGGTGGGCACGATGCCCATGCCGGCATAGGCGTCGATCACGCGCTGTTGGTTGAGGGCAAAATCGGCGTCGATGCCCATGGTTTGCCAGTTTTCGATGTCCATCCCGGCCGGGTTGAGCGTGGTCAAGACCCTGGCTTTGCCGCCTTCGGCTTGCATCTCCGACAGGAATTCCAGACCGGCCTCGCCCAGGTTGTCGAAACTGACGCCCGCGATCTGCACCGAGGCGGCCGGCAGCAACCGGTCGGCCCCGTAGATCGCGCCGAGCGCTACCAGGATTTCCATGGCTTTGCGGGTGGCTTTGCCATCCCGGCCTTCCAACATTTGGCGTTCTTCTTGGGTTAGTTCCATTTTGATGACAATGCTCCACTGTATCCGCAGATTTCGCCGATTTTCGCAGATTTTAACATCTCGGAATTTTAAAATCTGCGGCATCTGCGTAATCTGTGGATCAAGGTTCTTTATTTCACGAACTTCTTCAGATCCACCGCCGGGAAGGCCGCTTTTGCAAACGATTTCCCGGCGGTTTCGAGCGGCGCGGTCAGGTCAAAACCCAGGCGCGCAGTAATATGCGTACCGGCGTCCGCCGAGGGGTCCAGGCTGGAGCCGGGGGCGCGCTCGCGCGCCACCAGGTCGCGGTCGCCCTGGAAACGGGTGGCCATGGCCCATTCCACTTCCAGCGGGTTGTAAATGTCGATGTCTTTATCAACGACATAAACGTGCTTGCACGAACCGTGCCCGGCGAAGGCCGCTGCGATGGCTTTCTTGCCGTCGTCTTCGGCCTGTTTGTCGATTTGCACAATAGCGTGCAGCCAGGAACACCCGCCGGGGTTGACGTTTACATCCAGGCAGCGCACCACCTCGTTGACCTTCCTGAAAATGGTCGGTTCGCGCGGCATACCCATCAGCAGCTTGTGTTCCAGCGCGCCCGGCAGCAGGGCGTGCCAGATGGCGTCCCGCCGGTGGGTGATGGCTTTTACTTCCAGCACCGGTTCCTGGCGGATCACGTCGTAGGTTTCCGTCAGGTCGACGAAAGGCCCCTCGGCGTGGAGTTTGTCCAGGTGGATGGTGCCTTCGATAACGAATTCGGTCTCTGCCGGGATCAGCAGGTTGCTGGTCCTGGCCCGCACCACCTGGATTGACTCCATTGCGTTGGCGATCTCCAGTTCGTTGACGCCCAGTTCCACCGAGGTGGCGGCAGCCACCAGCACGTTGGGCGCGTTGCCGATGCAGATGGCCACGTCCACAGACTGCTGGTCGCGCAGGTAACGGTCGAAGTGCCGGTTGCGCACCACCCGCACGGCCATTTCGGTCTTTGAGAACTGCATACAGCGATGGAAATCCGCGTTCTGGCCGTGCGCCGGGTGAGCCGAGAGCACCACCCCCGAACTGATGTAGTTGCCCCCGTCCCGGCCGCAGTGGAACAGGATCGGCAACGCATCCAGGTCTGGCGCATCCACGACGACTTCCTGACAGGGTGCCCTGGTCACGATCTCAGCGGGGGCGCGGTTCTGGATGGCAGAGGACAGGAAGGGGATGATTTCCGCAACCGGGATGCCGAAGTAATCTGCAAAAGCGGCTTTCGAGCAAAACAGGTTGCCGATCACCGGGAAGGCCGATTCGCGCACCTTCTCGAACAAGACCGGGGACGGCTCGCACTGTTTCAATACGCTGGCAATCTCCAGGTTCTTCGAGATCGGCTCGCTGACCCGGATGAGCTTCTTCTGTTGGTCGAGTTTCTGGATGTATTCTCTGAGAGACATATTTTTGGCCTTTTGTTGTTATTTCGGCACTCAAATGAGGGCAACGAAAAGAGAAATCTCGTGACCACAGAAGATATTATCCCACATTTCAGGTTCTCCCAAATTAGAAGGTCAACAGCGCAATTTTCGCCATCTGCGCGCAGATGAAGTTATACTTCAAGCAATTACTGTTCACCCATCTAAAAACTCAAACCATGCCCACCACCCCTTTTCCCCCTACCGATATCGAACGGCGGCCCGTCCCCCCGGCGCTGATCAAAAACGTCAGCGCCGGGGTATTCGCCAACCGCGAGTTATATCAACTGCGCCTGCTGGCCGAACACGCGCTGCTGGTCAGCGGCTTCGACGAGTTGATCTGCCTGAACCTGCTCCAGTTTGCGCCGTTCGACTACCAGATGAAGGCCGCCCAGACCATGCTGCGCCGTTTTCGCGGGCGCGGCATGTTGTGCGACGAGGTCGGCCTGGGCAAAACCATCGAAGCCGGGCTGGTCATCAAGGAATACCTGGCGCGCAACGTCGTCCAACGCGTGATGGTGGTCACGCCTGCCGCGCTGGTGGAGCAATGGCGCGAGGAACTGGCGACCAAGTTCGGGCTGCCCGGCTTTGTCTCCAGCGCCGACGCCGAATTCCGCGCCGCCGGGGCGGACGCCTGGCAGCGTTTTCCCCTGCTGATCGCCTCGCTGGCCACCGCCCGCCGCGCCGAAAACCGCGCCCGGCTGGCCGAAATCCCCTTCGACCTGATCGTGGTGGACGAGGCCCACCATCTCAAGAACCGCAACAGCGCCTCGTGGAAGTTTATCAACGAGCTGCAGCGCAAATACATCCTGCTGCTGACCGCCACGCCGGTGGAAAACAACCTGGACGAACTCTACAACCTGATCACCTTGCTCAAACCCGGCCAACTCAAGACCCCGCGCGAGTTCCGCAAACAATTCGTGGTCAGCGGCGACCCGCGCCTGCCCAAGAACCGCGGTCAGTTGCGCGCCCTGCTCGGCGACGTGATGGTGCGACACACGCGCAGCCAGGTCAACATCAAACTGCTGCCGCGCCAGGCCAACACCATCCGCCTGAACCTTTCCGCCGAGGAAAACAGCTTTTACCAGGCCGTCAGCGCCTACGTGCGCGAACACCTGAAAGGCCACGTCAGCGCAGAGGGAGAGAACGAAGCATCGGAGAGCGATGCCCCGGCCCTGCGCCAGGTGGACCGCTTTGCCCTGTTGACGCTCCAGCGCGAAATCGGCAGCAGTCCTGCCGCCGCCGAGCCGACCCTGCGTTCGCTGGCCGCGCGCGCCCACGACGCCGAAGCCTTGTTGGCGCTAGCCGACCAATCCACGCAGATCAGTGCCTGGGCCAAAGCCGACGCGCTCGAAAAGCTACTCACTACCATACTGCGCGACCCGGCGGAAAAGGCCATCATTTTCACCCATTTCCGTCGCACGCTGACCCTGTTGGCCGAGCGTTTGCGCAAGCTGGGCATTTCGCTGGTGGTCTATCACGGCGAGATGGACATCCCCTCCAAAAACCAGGCCATCGACGATTTCGAGCACCGCGCCCAGGTGCTGCTCTCCACCGAAGCCGCCGGGGAAGGCCGCAACCTGCAATTCTGCCGCACGCTGATCAACTTCGACATCCCCTGGAACCCGATGCGCATCGAGCAGCGCGTGGGGCGCATCCACCGCATCGGGCAGACGCGCGAGGTGCGCATCTACAACCTGTCGGCGCGTGGCACGGTGGAGGATTACCTGCTCGAAATCCTCGACCAGAAGCTCAACATGTTCGAACTGGTCATCGGCGAGATGGACATGATCCTCGGCCAGCTTTCGGACGAGCGCGATTTCGAAGAGCTGCTGCTCGATATTTGGGTGAAGTCGCAATCTGCCGACGAGCTGCAAAGCGGCTTCGAGGAGCTTGGCAAGACGCTCGTCAGCGCCCGCCAGTTGCACCAGAAGACCCAGGAATACGACGATGCCCTGTTCGGCGAAGATTTCGCGGCGGAATAAGTCGTGTTCCTTTCCCGTCCTATCTCAAATAGAACGCGGATGAAATCCAATTCTGCGGATTCGCGCTGATTTTTTAATTCTTTCTCCGCGAAAATCCGCTTAATCCGCAAAACCCGCGTTCTATTTTCTTATGGATAAACACTTGTTATGACCCAAAACATTTCCCTCGAAGAACTGGTGCTCGGTTACTGCCGCCAGGTGGACGGGCTGGTCGAGCCGCCTGCCTATGGCGCGTATGAAGTGCTGCTGCCCGATGAGGTCGCCGCGCGTTGGGGTGTGCCGCCGCACCAGCATTTTGCCTTCACGCCCGATTCTGACCCCAACGAACCTGGGGCAGGAAACGCCGCCTACATCCATTTCGGCCACAACCTGGTGGAAACCATCGTGGACGAGGTGCGCGCGAAAACCGCCAACGGGCGCTTTTTCATCAACAACGTGCGCCCCGAAAAGCCCAAGCTTTACGAGGTCGTCGAAAAGGCCTTTTCCCTGCCCAACGCCAAGATGTTCCCCGTCCCCAACGCAAAAGAGACGATCAGCCTGCACCATTACGCGCGCTTTAATTTCAAGGTCAGCCTGATTGCGGACGAAAAGCGCGAGTTGATTTTGCCGTTGTGGATGGATATGCAAGCTGGATTTTCCGTTAAAGCGGCGGAGATCGAACGAGCGGCGATCCTCGATATGGAGAATCTGTTCCCGACCACGCCCCCCGCAGCCTTGCTCTGGAGCAATGAGCCGCCGCTTTCATCCAAGGCGTTGGCGGCGCTGCTGGAGCGCGCCCGGCTTTCTGTGGCTTTTGAGTTGGGCGATACGCTGGACTCGCTGCAAAAGCGTTTGCTGCGTTTCCTGGAGCTGGACCGCGCCCGACTGAACGATTATTACGACGACCTGCGCAAGGACAACGAACGCCGCCTGTCGAAAGCCGAAGACGAGCGCCGCCCGGCGCTGGAAGCCAAGCTGTCCGCCATCGACGGCGAGCGCCAGTCCAAGCTGGCCGACGTGGAGCAGAAGTATCACCTGCACATCCAGTTGGAACTGATTAACCTGGCGATCATCGCCCAGCCCAAGCTGGATTTGATCGTCGAGTTCCGCAAGCGCGGGGTGACAACGCAACGCCGCGTCACCTGGGACCCGCTCTTGCACGTTGTCGAGGAGTTGGCCTGCGATGCCTGCAACCGGCCCGGCCAGACGCTTTTCCTGTGCGAGAACGGCCACCTGGCGCACAGTGAATGTCTCGCGCCGCAGTGCGTGGACTGCAAACGCACGTTTTGCCTGAAATGCGCCGCCGAAGTGCAAACCTGCGCGGTGTGCGAGCGCCCGGTGTGCGTCCACAGCCTGAACCGTTGCAAGGAATGCGGGCGGGACACCTGTCAGGAGCACGTCGGCGAGTGTCACGCCGATAACGGCCAGCCGCGCCGGGTCTTGGCGGAACCAGACGTCAGCCAGGAAACGGCCCCGAAACAGGATAAAGGCGGCGGCGCGAAGGCGTCCACTGCCGAAATGGGAAAGAGCGCCAAACAGAAAGCGCCCCCGAAACGGGAAACGCCCAAAGCCAGGACATTTGAGAAACCGCGTCCCGAAGTGGCCGGGGATTATATGGAGGTGTATGCCGACCCGGCAGAGAATATGATTGTGGCGTATGTGAAAGCCAAAAAGCGCGACATTGCCACCCGCCAGTGGCGCATGGACGATGAAGGCATTGCGGTGAACTGCTGGTGCGAGAAACAGGATTGCGCGCAGCGGAGCGTTGTGTATTACCCGGCGGACGCAGACAAGTTGGCGGGGCAGATCACGTTGTTGATCGGGCGTTTCGCCGAGGAGTATGACGTGCCGGAGAAGAAGATTCGCTTTTTCCAGGTGCGCCAGGGGCAGCCGTTCGGCGAGACGAAGTTGAAGGTGCCCGCCGGTTGGCGCGACCCGGCCACGCTGGCGCGCGCCCAGGCCGGGTACGAGGCGCTCAGTGTGAGGAACAGGGGCAGGCGGTGAAAGTCGGCCCAAATTTCCTGCCCTTCGATACCCCGCAGATATATAGTTCTCCAGAAAAGTTTTTTCCACAGATTTCGCCGATTTACACAGATTTTTTAAGGTTTATCTGCGATAATCTGCGAAATCTGTGGATAAGGTTGGAAAGAATTTTTCTTGATACCTATAGTTTTTATGGAGGAAAGCATGTCGGCCAAATATACCGTCATCCCCAAGACAACCCCGGGCAAGCCGGACGCCCCCAAGAAATTCTACCCCAGCTTCAAGAGCGGCGGACGCATCAGCACGCGCGAGTTGATCGGGCACATCAGCGACATCTCCACGATCAGCCCGATCGATTCGCTGGCGATGGTGGAAGGGCTGCTGATGGTCATCCCGCAGGAATTGACCAAAGGCAACATTGTCGAACTGGGCGATTTTGGTTCTTTTCGCGTGACGATCCAGACCAGCGGCGAGGACAAGGCCGAAGACGTGAGCGCCAAAAACATTAAGGGGGCCAGGGTGGTTTTTATGCCGGGCAAGCTTTTTAAGCGGGCGCTGGCGGGGATGGAGTTTAAGAAGGGGTAGGGGTTGGCGTGCTGATAGGCAGGAGAGTTTGTGTTTCTGCGCACAAGCATGATAACTTGTGCGCAGAAGTCTGCACACTTATGGACAGAAGTAATTAGACTTGTGGGCAGAAGTTGGAGTAATTATGGGCAGAAGCCACGTAAGTTCTCAGAGGGGGGAGTTCGAATGAAAGCTTCAAAGTTTAATTTGCGGCATAAGAAAGCAACTTGCGCCAACAGTATACATTTTGTGTACAAAGGTTGTTTTCGTCATATAATCGTTATATAAAAAATTGCTATTCAAAATGACATTTTGTAAGTGAGGAAACTATGATTCAATTGAGAAAAATCAAGTATGCAGAAGGGGAAGGCACCCCTCAGGAATGGACGTTAGATGATCTTTCTCTTGCAGAATCAAATCTTGTCGTTGGGAAAAACGCAACGGGAAAAAGTCGTACACTAAACATCATTTCTTTTCTTGCGGAATACTTGGCAGGTCTTAGAGCGCTTGCCTTTTCTGGAAATTATGATGTAGAGTACGTATCAGATAACAAAATAATCAGATATATATTAAAATTTAAAAATCAACAAGTGATTGCAGAAGAATTTTCGCTTGATGGCAAGCTTCTGCTTAATCGTGGGGATGGCGGCGAAGGTACTATTTGGGCAGAGGCTATAGATGGTGGGAAAGAAATCCGCTTTCAAACTCCAACGAGTGAGCTTGCTGTAGTTGCTCGGCAAGACAACATTCAGCATAAGTTTCTTGAGCCTCTATATTCTTGGGGTTCCTCGCTACGGCATTATTCCTTTGGTTTATCTCTTGGAAAGTACTCATTGATGGTCGCTAGAGAAAAGGGCGGCGAAAAAGGTGTTGATGACAGGGATACTGACTATGTTGTTGCGCTATATAGGCAAGCCAGTGAAGAATTTGGGGATGCGTTCAAAAACGCAGTAATCAAAGATATGGGCTTGGCAAACTATTCATTGAAAGATGTGGGAATTGGGCCCTTGGTTTCGTTTATTCGGCCCAATATGCCGAGCGATTTAGTCGGTTTATATGTTAAGGAAACGGATCTTCCGGGAATCACTGACCAGCCCGGTATGTCTCAGGGCATGTTTCGCGCCTTATCACTTCTCATTCAAATTAATTATTTGCAAATGACTGGCAAATCTACATGTATCATTGTTGATGATATTGGCGAAGGGCTTGATTTTGACAGATCATGTCGGTTGATTGATATTCTTCGGGAAAAAGCAAAAACGTCCAATACGCAATTGATTTTGTCTACTAATGATCGATTTGTCATGAATCGTGTTCCTCTGGAAGAATGGTCCTTATTGCAACGAAAGGAAAACCATGTCCGAGTCTTGAATTATAGAAATTCAAAGGATCTTTTTGAAGAATTCAAGTTTACCGGGCTTAGCAATTTCACCTTTCTCGAGATGGATTTTGCAAGTGGGCCGCAAGAGGAGGAATAACACACATGAATAAACTGGCGGTATTCGTTGAAGGATATACCGAAGTTGTCTTCGTTAAAAAGTTGATTGAGGAAATTGCAGGACAAAACAATGTGCTAATTGATCACAGCGAAATACGAGGCGGTGGTAAGAGTGGTAAGGTTAAGCGAACAGCGAGAATTATTGAGGGGGAAAAACCAAACACCGGACAAGAGTATTACGTTATTATCTATGATTGTGGGAATGACGAGGGAGTAAGAACAAGAATACGTGAAGATCACGAAACCCTTACGGAATCTGGTTATTCAAGACTCATTGGTGTTCGTGACGTTAGACCAGATTTTACTTACGAGGATATTCCCAGGCTTGAAGCAAATTTGCCTCTATATATAAAGACAAAGTGGGCTCCTGTTACGTTCATCCTTTCCATAATGGAGATAGAAGCATGGTTTTTAGCTGATTCTTCTCACTTCCCAAGAATTGAACCTTCCATCACTGTGGCGGCCATTAAAGCAAACTTGGGGTTCGACCCTGAAAACGATGATATGGAACAAAGGGTTTTCCCAGCGAAAGACCTCGATGATTGTTATAAACTTGGGGGAAAATCTTATGTGAAACATCAAGCGAAAGATACTGTTGATGCACTTGACTATGAGTTTATTTACATAGAGCTTCGCAAAAAGATCAATTACCTGGATAAATTAATTTCGGTCATTGATGCGTTTCTTGCCTAAAGATTAGGCTTTCACATTGTTCATCTGGCTATCTTCTGCAAATATTACGACACATTGCAAACATAGCTGCATATACTCCTCCTGTAAAAACAAAAAAGCCACGCAAGGCTCCCGGCCCTGTGTGGCTTTTGTCTTTATTGCCGTCTACCGCCCCCGGCCAATCCCCTTCTTCCAAAACTTGTCCCGCAGCGCAGTGAGCGCTTTCAAGATGGGATTATTGGTTATTTTGACGCCTGCCGTATACAGGTAGCCTGCTTCGAGTTCTCCGGCCATATCGGGGATCAATCTCTGTATGTTGGTCCTGTAATGATCCTGCCACAACGTTTTCAATAATGCGCGCGCGTCTTCATTAACGTGCAGGTGGTCGTCTTTGTCGATCAGCAGCATGGCAATGTCGTTGCTGTGTGCGGCAATGACGAAGAAATACACATTCTTGTCCTCATGCCTGGATAATTTAAATTCCGCGATATGCTCTTCCAAATCATGTTCAAACAGCGCCTGCGCAAGCGGGCCGTTTTCGAGCAATGCTTTTTTGAGATTTTTTTCAATCGTCTTTTTGCTCATGTTTTACCGCCTTTCTTTACCACTTGCTCCCCATATTTCTCCTGCAACGCATCCAGCGCTGCCTGCAGCTTGCGGGTCTTTTCCGCGCTTGCGCGTCCCTGGCCCCACAGTTCCATCTGGCGGGCGGGCCGAGGCGGCTGACGCCCACTATTACCAGAAACCCGGCTATACCCGTCACGGTCACAAATTGCGCTTTCTATCGAGTGGTAATGCGCAATTTGTGACCGCGCGGATTATATTTCGCTTATCGTTGTCACCGTAAAGCCAGACTGTCCCTGCCTGGTTTGTCAATCACTGCCAAAAACCCAATTGGGGTTTACTTGATTCTGATTTTTACCGTTGCGTTCGTGCCAATGATATCTACCAGATCCACGTTATCGAGCAGCTTGATCTTGATAGGGATCAACTGGGTTACCTTGGTATACGTGCCGGAGGTTGTAAAGCTGGTGATTGAACCGGCGAGTTTTGTCGAGGTTACAGTATTGACATCCGCTACATAGCCATCAAAACTCTGGCCGTATGCATCCAATGAGACGGATACGCTCTGCCCTATTCGTATTTGTAAAATATTTGTTTCTTCCACATTCGCCGTGATATACATATCCGACGTTTTGGCTACAACCAATAGGACATCCGATGCAATCGCATAGTCTCCTTTTTGCATCTTGACGTCGGTCACTGTGCCATCGATGGGTGACCGGACGTATGGGCCTTTTTCCACCTGCGCAAGCACCTGTCCCGCTTTTACTTCATCGCCTTGAGAGACATCCATTCTTACCAGTTGACCATTTGCGTTTGCGGTAAGCTGGTAAATCATCGTGTCCACTTTGGCATTGTCCGTCTGGTAATAGTAATACCCTTCATAAATAAAGTATCCTGCGAACCCCAAGCCGGCCAGCAAGATCACAACCGCAACAGCGATGACCATCGGTCTACTGATCTTCCGGTTTGCTGTTTTGGGCGTAAAATCTTTTTCGTATTCGTCTGTTCCTTTATTAGTTGCCATGTTCTATCGTCCTTTTTTCAAATTGACTATTGTACATTCCGGCGTAAAATCCGCCCGCCGCAAGCAGTTCCACGTGATTCCCCTGTTCGATAATGTCTCCCCCATTCATTACGAGAATGAGATCGGCATTTTTGATCGTCGAAAGCCTGTGCGCGATAATAAAACTTGTCCTGCCTTTCATCAGCGCATCCATTGCTTTCTGGATCAGTATTTCCGTGCGGGTATCAATGGAGCTGGTTGCCTCGTCGAGAATCAGGATTTTCGGATCGGCAAGGATCACGCGGGCAATTGTCAATAATTGTTTTTGGCCCTGCGAGATATTGTCAGACTCTTCGTTCATGATGGTATCGTATCCCTGTGGCAGCGTGCGGATGAATTCGTCGCAATGGGCGGCCTTCGCTGCGGCAACAACCTGATCCCGTGTTGCTTTAAAAGTCCCATAACGGATGTTTTCGAGAATGGAAGCGTTATACAGCCAGGTATCCTGCAAGACCATGCCGAAGATGGAGCGCAACTCGTTTCTTGAATATTCGCTTATGCTGTGCCCATCTATCTTGATATCGCCGCTGTTGATATCATAAAAACGCATTAAAAGTTTCACAATCGTCG
>JBARBA010000563.1:0-2017 GCA_049792555.1 Anaerolineales bacterium | reverse complement strand
ATTAACGGTTCAACCAGGTTGCCTTGCTCTTTGCCGCCGGTGGATGAATCCACCGGCTTAAGTCCCCGGCGATGCCAGACAGCGGAGACATTTACGGCGCTACAAACTCGTTTCGTGAACTACTGATAGCAAACACTTAACGGTATTCAACAGAGGAGAGCCTATGGAACGCAATCTTGCAGTCGTGATTGGCGCCAGTATTTCGGGGTTGATGGCCGCCCGGGCGCTCTCCAACCATTTTGCCAAAGTGACCGTGCTCGAACGCGACTCCCTGGCGGACGATGAACATCCCCGCAAAGGGGTTCCGCAAGGGCATCACGTGCATGTCTTGCTCACCAGCGGCCTGGATGCGCTCGAACACTATTTCCCCGGCATTGTGGACGAGATGGTGCGCGAGGGCGTCGACCGCATGGCCTGGTCTGAAGACATGCGCTGGTACCAGGCCGGTTCCTGGAAGACGCGCACACCTTGCGGCATCAGCTTTTACCCGCAGGCGCGCGTTGCGCTCGAAGGCCGCATCCGCGCCCGGTTGCGCCAACAGCCGGGGGTTGAGATCCGCTCCGGGTGCAGCGTCCAGGGCCTGATCTACGATGCGGCCCGCCAAAGCGTGACCGGCGTGAGCGTTATGCAGGACGGTCAGTTGAGCGGGATGCAGGCCGATCTGGTGGTGGACGCCGCCGGGCGCGGTTCGCGCGTTTTGAAGTGGCTCGACGAACTTGGCTACCCCGCGCCGCCCAAAGAAGTTATGCCGATTGACCTGGTCTACGTCAGCCGCTTGTACCGGCAGACGGACACAGCGCGCGACTGGAAGGGGCTGGCCTGCCACCCCAGCGGCGGCGTCCCGCGCGGCGGCATTTTGCTGCCGCTCGACTCTGAGCGCTGGATCCTGACCCTGTTCGGCTACCTGGGCGAACATCCCGCCGCCGATGAGCAAGGCATTTTGGATTTCACGCAAGGACTGCCCGTCCCCGACCTATACAACGTCATTTCCCAGGCCGAACCGCTCTCCGACCCAATCAAATTCGAATACCCCCAACAGGTGCGCCAGCGCTATGACCAGGTCGAACGCTTCCCGAACGGGCTGCTGGTGGTTGGAGACGCCATGTGCAGCCTCGACCCGGTCTTCGGCCAGGGCATGACGATTGCCAGCAAGGAAGCGCGCGCCCTCGACCGGGCGCTGTCCGCCGACGTTGACGACCAGACCCTGCGCCGAAAGTTTTTCAGCGCCTGCCAGCAGGTCATCGAGACACCCTGGCTGGTGACCAAATCTGAAGCACTGCGCTTCAAGAAGATGCCGGGCAAGCGCCCCGCGTTCATCCGTATCTTACAGTGGTACACCGGGCACGTCTTTGCCCTGAGCGCCGAGTCGGTTCAGGTCTACCGCGCCTTCCTGGATGTGATGCACCTGACGCACGGCCCCGAAGCGCTCTTCCGCCCGGCGGTCTTGGGCCGCGTGCTGGCCCGCGCCCTGAGCGGCAAGAAAGCCGGATAGCGTTAAAGCTCCGGCCCGTACGGTCGGAATAAATTCCGACGTACGGGCCGGCCGCCGGAGATCGGCGACGCCGCTTTCATTTCGAAAGAGCCACCAAATCATGTTGTTGGACACTTAAACAATGTTGTTCTTGAGAATATCAATCTTGTTTTGGCTTCCGGCAACATGCTGAACCAGACCCTCCCGCCCATCTCACCGGCGGGAGGGTTGGGTTCTGGGCATAAGTTGGTGGTAACCGTTCACGGGACGCATCAAAACAGTTGTTTATTGCTGATACCGTTGGTTTCGATACGGCGGAACTGCACCGCCTACTCAACCAACTGTATCAAACGGTGGTTGAGTAGCGTTCTTTGCGTACACTTGCACCTACCGCAAGTGCAGGTGTCGAAACCACACCCCCTGAACGCTTACAGTTGGTGAAGTCGTCTAAACAAGTTGATCGATTGTTTCGACCACCCATACCAATGATCGGTCGCTCTTACGTTTTATGTCTATGGTATTCCCAATAACCATACCGTTTCATCC
>JBARBA010000562.1:0-2906 GCA_049792555.1 Anaerolineales bacterium | reverse complement strand
GTTTTACCCGGTCGCCTTTGCTGTTCCTGACTTGCTCTCGGTGGCAAAAAACTTGTCTTTCAGGCTGAGAATTGGTTTTTCAAGCAGGGCATAGCTGGCAGATGCAATTGCCAGGGTTGCAACAAATGCAATCACCGCAGTGAGCGGTTGCGCCTGGTCTGGTGTTAGTGGAATATAGTCTTGCAAACGAGACGCAAAGAAGATCAGGACATAGTGATAAACATACATACCATAAGAGATTTTCCCCAAGTACCTCATCCATTTTAATTCAAGGAAACGATTAAATAAGCCTTCCCTGGCAACAGCGTAGATGGTTACGGCAAAGAAGTAATTCAGCAGGCTGTATCCCCAAATGTGTTTTAATCCGTTGGCGATGGGAAAAGCGTATCCGAAACCGCTCCAACTGCCAAAATTACCGGTTGCAAGATATTGGGTTGCAAAACCGATCAGCGGCACGGCCACCAAAAGCGCCCAGAATTGCTGGCGCGCCCTGGGGATGCGGTATTGGGAAATAAACGCGCCAAACCCAAAGGCGTCAAGGTGCGAAAAAGGCAGCGCATAAATTCCGCTGGGGGTGTTGACACTCAGGAAAGGAAAGGCATGGGTGTTGTACAAAAAAGCGGCAAAGAGACGAAAGACCGGCCCCAGGATGATCGCGCCAATGAACAGTTTTTTATAGGACGACGAAGGCGTCAAAAGGATTAAAAGCGGCCAAAGAATATAAAACTGCTCTTCAACCGAAAGCGACCAAAAATGAGTAAGGAAGTAGGAGGTCTTGAACCAGACGCTTGCGTAAAGAAAATTGTAGGTATAGGTCAACGCGGCTGGCAATTGGTTGAAGTATTCGAGCATCAGGTTGACGCGGTAGTGGCTGAAATAAAGCCAACAAGCAATGCCGGCGATCAAGAAAAGGTAAAAATAATAAAGCGGGAATATTCTTAGAAAGCGCCGCCCGTAAAACTTGACGAAGTATGCCTTGGCCGGCAGCGTTTTCTTCATATCGACCAGGATGGCGGTAATCAAAAAACCGGACAGCACAAAAAACAACTGCACACCCATCCACCCACAGTCCAGGTAGTTGGTGTGAAAGGCAAATACGAGCAGGAAAGCGATGGCGCGAAGGCCGTCCAAACCGGGGATCATCTCAACTCCAAAAAAAATTCTGCGGGATGATCCCACCTCGGGGAGGATATCCCGCAGAACGGTTTCGTAAACGCAATTTTTTACGCCGCCGCTGGCTGCCCTTGTAACTGGCTGCGAATTATTGCCACTTGCTTGTCAAACAAAGGGTCTGCTTGAACCTTATCGGTGATTTTTTCGATGGCATACATGACGGTGGTGTGGTCGCGCCCGCCCAAGGCCTGGCCGATTTGCGGCAGGGAGGCGTTCGAGGCTTCACGGATCAGGTACATGGCGACCTGACGGGGCAGCGCCACGTTTTGGGAGCGGTCGCGCCCCAAAAGTTGATCGCGGGTTAAATTGAAATGGCGCGCGACAATATCGACGACCTGGGTGGGCGTAATCGAGCGCGCCTGTGGCAGCAGGTCAGACAGGGCCATTTCAACCAGGCGCGGCGTAAGCTCGGAACCGCTTAAATCGGCAAAGGCGACAATACGGTTGAGAGCGCCCTCCAGTTCACGGATATTGGACTGCACGCGGCGGGCGATGGTATCAAGAATTTCATTGGAGATGCGGCACCCAAGCCGTTCGGCTTTGTAGCGCAGGATGGCCTGACGGGTTTCAAGGTCGGGCGACTGGATGTCGGCAATCAGGCCCCACTCGAAGCGTGAGCGCAGGCGTTCTTCGAGGGTCACCATGGATTTGGGAGGGCGGTCTGACGAGACGATGATCTGTTTGTCCTGGCTGTGGAGGGTGTTGAAGGTATGGAAGAATTCTTCCTGTGTGCCCTCTTTGCCGGCGATGAATTGGATGTCGTCGATCAGCAAAACGTCTGCCGAGCGGTATTTTTCGCGGAAGGCCTGCGTGGTGCGGGTGCGGATGGCGTTGACCATGTCGTTGGTGAATTCTTCGGACGAGACGTAGAGCACGCCCAAGCCGCTTTGGTGGCAGGCGTTGCCGATGGCGTGCAGCAGGTGGGTTTTGCCCAACCCGACGCCGCCGTACAAAAACAAGGGATTGTAGGCGCGGGCCGGTTTTTCGGCAACGGCCTGGGAGGCGGCGTGCGCCAGACGGTTGTTGGCGCCGACGACAAAGTTGTCGAAGGTGTAGCGCGGATTCAGCGTGGAATTGCGTTGTTTTACGGAAGCAGGCTCCGGGGAGTCTGTTGCGGGAACGTCGTCGGAGGAGTGAACTTCGAGGCTGGCGTCGTCCGTTTGAACGGAATCGTTCCCGTTTGTGATCACAAAACGCACGTCCACCGCGCGCTCCATGACGCCGGCCAGCAGGCGGGCAACGGTGCTCATCAGGCGGCTTTCGAGCCAGTCGCGCGCGTAGGCGTTGCGCACGCCAATGGTCATGACGCCTGCGTCGTAGCCTGCGACACGCGTATCGCGCACCCAGGTGTCAAAAGAGGCCCGGGGCATTTCCATTTGAAGCTGTCCGATGACCGATTGCCATGCTTGTTCTGCATTCATACGACTGCTCCAATAACGAGGTTTGGGTAGAGGGAATGAAGCCCTCTGCGGTTTGCAGAGGGTTTGAAAGTGTGCTGCGATTATCTCTCAGTTCTCAGGGGTACGAAGATGCCTTGCCAACTTGCATCTTATTGGACAACTTGCAGGATTTTAGCAGGTAGGGACGAAACCCGCTACACGGTAAACCTACGCAACCTTAAAAACTTGCCCTTTTTTAAGGCAGACCAACCTTAAAGAAGGCTTGAAAAACCGCGCCGGGAAATTCGGCAATATAGAACACTCGTTTCAGCCAAGACCACCCGCCCCCCTCCC
>JBARBA010000561.1:0-10436 GCA_049792555.1 Anaerolineales bacterium | reverse complement strand
AAGCAGCAGTATCGCAGCATCCTGTCGTTCAGCACCGGCGGCTTGCCCGATAACGCCGTCATCACCGGCGTGACGCTCAAAGTGCAGAAGAGCGCCATCGTGGGCGGCGGCAACCCGATGACGACCTTCGGGGGTTTCATGGTGGATATCAAGAACGGTTTCTTTGGCACGGCGGCGACGCTGCAAGCCGGTGACTTCCAGGCAGCGGGCAGCAAAACCTATGGGCCTTTTGGGCCGGCCCCGGTGAGCAATTGGTATGCGATTGACCTGACCGGCGCTGGGCGCTTTGTCAACAAGCTGGCGGCGGGTGCGGGGCTAACGCAGCTCCGCCTGCGCTTCAAGCTGGATGATAATAACAATGCGGTGGCCAATTATCTCAGTCTGTTCAGCGGGGATGCCCCGGCGGCGGCGCGTCCGCAGTTGATCGTGACGTACTACGTGCCGTAACACGCCAACAGGACAGGTGACAGTCATCTTGGAGATGACTGTCACCTTGTTTCAATGATATAGCGCCAGCCTCCGCAAAATTGCGGAGGCTGGCCGATTTAAACTTTTCTCTACTCTCTAATTTCCAGCCGTCTTCCACCACAGTCCCGGCAAACGATAATTGTCTATATATTATTACGTTTATACGTTGACAAAACATAGACAAGTGCTATACTTGAATAGTCATCATCAAAACATATTCTCAAAACAGATCACGGACTCGCTAAAATGACCTTCAGCCAAACCCCCACTTATAACTTGAAAGCCGTCTTGAAAGAGACCGGCATGAAACCCGACGTGCTGCGCGCCTGGGAGCGTCGTTATGGCATGCCCACGCCGCAGCGCACGCCGGGGGGCCATCGCCTGTATTCGCAGCAGGATGTGGAAACGCTCAAATGGCTGCTGGCGCGCCAGGGCGAGGGGCTTTCGATCTCGCGCGCGGTGGATTTATGGCGCGAAATGCAAACCGGCGGGCGCAACCCGTTGGCGGAATACCGTCAAACGGCGGTCTCTGCCCCGAAGACGCCAACCGGCCCCGCAGCCCCGACCAGTCTCGACGCCGCGCGGCGCGAATGGCTGGCGGCCTGCCTGGCCTTCAACGAACCCCTGGCCGAACAGGCGCTCAACCAGGCTTTTGCGCTCTACCCGGTGGAAACCGTGTGTGTGGAAGTGCTGGAAAAGGGCCTGGCCGAGATGGGCGGACTTTGGTACGAAAGCCGCGCCAGCGTCCAGCAGGAACATTTTGCTTCGGGGCTGGTCATGCGCCGCCTGGATGCACTGTTGGCAGCTTCGCCCGCGCCCACGCGCAGCCAGACCGTGTTGATCGGCTGTCCGCCGGACGAGTGGCATTCGTTTACGTCGCTGCTGCTGGCGCTCTTCCTGCGCCGCCGCGGACTGAACGTGATCTACCTGGGCGCAAACGTGCCCGACCACCGCTTCGAAGAAACGGTAACGACCGTCGGCGCGGACCTGGTGGTGCTGGTGGCCCAGCAGTTGATTACCGCTGCTGCGTTGCAAAAGACTGCGGCTGCTCTTTCGGCGCATGGCGTCAGCGTGGGCTATGGCGGGCGGATATTCAGCCTGCAGCCTGACCTGCAAAAACGGATTGCCGGCCGCTTTTTGGGCAACGATCTGGTCAGCGCGTTGGAAAATATCGATGCCGTGCTGGTGGCGCCGTATCACACCGTACAGGCCGTTCTCCCGGAGCCGGGATACGTGGAAACGTTGCAGGCTTTTCTCTCCAAACGTTTCCTGATCGACGCCGACCTGGATAAGAGCGCGCATATCATCCAAATGCCCATCGAATACACCCATACCGCCGGTCAGTTCCTGGGCGATAACATGGTTGCCGCATTATGCCTGGGCGACATGGCTTTCCTGGACGCTGAAGTTGACTGGCTCAAAGCTCTTTTGGAGGCCCAGAAGCTCCCGTTTCAACTGGCGCATGATTACTTCCAGGTTTACCTGGAAGTTGTGCGCCGTCAATTGGACGACCGCGCTGCGCCGATTATTGCCTGGCTGGAACGCCAGATCGAACTGAGCAAGAATTGATCGAAAGGAAAACAGCATGGAACTCAAGGATAAAGTTGTCGTTGTCACCGGCTCCACGCGCGGCTTTGGTCTCGCCATCGCCCACGCATTCGTCGAAGCGGGGGCCAAAGTCGTCGTCACGGGCCGTTCCCAGGAGGCGCTGGACCGCGCCTTAAACGGGATGCAGGCCGGGGGGCGCGTCGCCGGGTTTTTGGTCGACGTGCGCGAAGAGAGCCAGGTCCACGCATTGGCCCAAAAGGTGATCGAAAAGTTCGGTCGCTTTGACATCTGGGTCAACAACGCCGGTTACTCGTCCGGCGCGGGCATGTTGCTGGATATGAATCCGCGTGAAGCGCTGGACATGTTCATGTCGAACGACCTGGGCGTTATGCACGGCGCGCAGGCGGCCATGCAGCATTTCCTGCCGCGCAAGCAGGGCATGTTAGTCAACATCTACGGGCAGGGTTCGTTCCTGCGTCCGGCCTCGCCTACGGGTTTGTATGGCACCACCAAAGCCTGGTTGACTTCGTTCACGCGCACCCTGGCCGCCGAAAACAAGGGTAGCGGCGTGCAGATTCTGGGGTTCAGCCCCGGCATGATGACCACCGACATGCTCATCCATCCGCGCGTGGTCGGCGAAAAAGCCCAGAACCGGATGAAAAATTTTGGCTTCGTGCTGCGCTTTTTGGGTCAGCCTGCCGAAGTGTCTGCCCGTCAACTGGTTAAAACCGTCGCAGCCCAGCGCAAGGAATTTGCGGAGGTGCGCCTCTTCAAACCCTGGACGCCATTGCTCGGCCTGCTGCGCGTCAAATGGGAAGATATGACCCATACCGGCAAAGCGCCAGATTTCACGCTCACCAATGAACCGGCGTATCGCTTCAAAGAGAAATAGGTTCTTCCGTTTTGGCTGTAAAAGAGCAAAAAACGATCCGCAGATTACGCAGATGCCACAGATTTTAAGATCTTAAAAATCTGCGAAATCTGCGGATGACGGAAGGCCCTGAGAAATCATAGTCGCCAACTTTAGGAGTATCCCACCATGAACCGCAAACCCCTGTTTTCTGTGATTTTCGTCGTTTTTATCGACCTGCTCGGCTTCAGCCTGATTTTGCCGTTGCTGCCATATTACGCCAAAACCTTTGAAGCCAATGAATTCACCACCGGCCTGTTGGTGGCTTCGTACGCTGTGGCGCAGTTGATCGGCGCGCCGCTGCTGGGACGTTTCTCTGACCGCTTCGGTCGCCGCCCAATTTTGCTGGTCTCGATCTTCGGCACATTCCTGGGATTCCTGTTGCTGGGATTTGCCACCACGCTGTGGATGCTTTTCGCCAGCCGCATCATCGACGGCCTGACCGGCGGCAACTTGAGCATTGCCCAGGCTTACATTACAGACGTAACCGACGCCAAAAGCCGCGCGCAGGGTTTGGGCCTGATCGGCGCGGCCTTCGGCTTTGGCTTTATCATTGGCCCGGCGGCGGGCGGCTTTCTCAGTCAGTGGGGCTACGCCGTCCCGGCCTTTGTGGCCGGCGGATTGTCGCTGATCAACCTGGCTTTGATCTACTTCTGGCTGCCCGAATCGCTGACGCCCGAAAAGCGCGCCCAAATGCCCGAAAAGCGCCCGGCGGTGACGCTTTCTGCCTTGCTCGCGGCGTTGCAGCGTCCTTTTAGCGGTTCGTTGCTGGTCACGCGCTTCTTCTTCGGGTTGGCCTTTGCCATCTTCCAGACCATTTTCTCGCTCTACACCTTGAGCAAGTTCAACCTGAACGCGCGCGACACCGGCCTGATCCTGGCGTTTGTGGGCGTTTTGTCGGTCATCACGCAAGGCTTCTTGATCGGACGTATCGTCAAACGGGTGCGTGAAGACATTTTGATCGTGAGTTGCGTGGCGCTGATGGGCGTTTCCCTGTTGGGATGGGCGCTGGCCCCCTCGGTTTGGGCGCTGTTGGTCGTGCTTATCCCCACCGCATTCTCCGGCGGCATTCTGAACACGCTGCTTTCCAGCACGCTGACCAAAGCCGTCGCCGCGCAGGAGATCGGCGGCATTTTGGGCCTTTCCGCTTCGGTGGAAAGCTCCACCCGCATCCTTGCCCCGGCCCTGGGCGGGTTCCTGCTCCAGCAGGTGGGCACCTGGGCGCCCGGCGCGGCCGGCGCGCTCATCATGGCCGGGCTGTTGGTGTACGTCTGGGTTAGCATCTACAACCACCCGATTGTCTTTACCCTGCAACATGAAAAAGCGCCGGTTCCCCAGCCGGTTTTGGAATGAGACGGCTGACTTGCCCCCCATTTCCCTTCAGGCCGGTCAACAAGCCCTGCTCGCCCTGTTCAAAGAAAAATCCCCGCTGGGGCCGCTGCGCGTCATGTTCGAACACTTCGGATACTTTTTCAGGATTCCATTGCCGGGTTTCGCCCCGTACGTCGTCTGCGGGCCGCAGGCCAACCGCCAGGTGCTGGTGACGGAGCGCGATAAACTGCGCGGTTTGATGGACAGGTTGCTCTCTCCCGGTCAGTTGCCGCAGCCCGTCGACCACTCCTACAGCGCCGCCGACATGGCCCGGGCCGGGCGTGGCATCGAGAAGATTGTCCTGTCGAAGGCGCTGAAGCTGGTGCTCGAGGAGCGCGTCTTCCTGCACCGTAACCGGGCGATTATTTTTGAATAGGCGCGCCGCCAAAGAAAAACCCTAAAGGTCTCCTGGCTTGACAAGCAAGCTTGTAGGCCAGGAAATTTCGCTGGAATGTCTGACTTTTATCCAGGAAAGACCTTTAGGGTTTGTTTCAAAAGGGGGTTTCTACTTGATTCCGAGCTTCGTTCGCACAAACTCACGGATATGACCGGCGTCAGCCAGCGCCCGTTCTGCAATCTCCACCGAGATGCGTACACCTGGATAGCGAATGGCGACAGCATAACCTTCCAAATGCAACAGGTTGTTGCGCAAGGTTTCGAAATCCCTGTCCAACGCAAGGCACATGTCGAGCAACTGAACCAAATTATGATGGCGGGGAAAGTCGACTTTATGCTCTTCGAGAAAAGCTTTTACATATTTCTCAGCACACTGCTGGCAGTGAAGACAGGCAGGACTCGCGATTGGAACATCTTCTGAATAAAGCAGGCGAGCGACAGAATGGTAATCTTCCTCTGCTTTAAAAACCCACTCTTCAGTGATCTCGCGCATACAACACTTTGCCTTTTTGGGTGATCTCTGCAATAAACCGATCCCCTATTTCGATGCGTCTCTTAATGGTCTTGCTTGAGCGTGCCACAATATCCACCTTAAACGCCAGGCGCGGCAGCGCGTCGGAAATTTCGAGCGCCGTTTCAAGCTCGCCTTTGGGCGTCTCCATCACCACCAGCAAATCCACGTCGCTCCAGGGCTGCGGCTTGCCGTAGGCGTGCGACCCGAACAGGATGATTTCTTCGGGATCGAACTCTTCGGCAATGTGCTTGGCCAGCGCGCGGATGACGCGCGCCGGGATGCGTTTGCGCTGATCGAGCGGCGGGACCTGGAAGGCGGTGGGGGTTGCCATGGCTTGATTATACCCGCCACGCTCACAAAAGCGCAGCATGATGTTGCGCTTTATGTACCCTGCGGGCGTTTCGTTGAGCAGGAAAAGCGCCTTTCATCCCACCGCCAGGGAGATTTTCGCCGCGCTCTTCTTCGGCAGGAAATTGTTTTTCTACCGAAGAACTTTAAGTCGCCTTGCTTGCGTTTCAAAACGCAAGCAAGGCGATTCGAATCGTAAGCAAGGCGACTTGATATCGCAAGCAAAGCAATTGAAATCGTAAGCAAGGCGATTCGAATCGTAAGTAAGGCAATTGAACCCGCCTTGCTTCCCCGCGCACAAGCGCTTGCGCGACCCGGGGAATCGCCTTAGACGGGTTGCAAAAACGTCTCCGATGATTTTTTAAATCGTCTAAGACGTTTTTTAAAAACGCCTGCGCGATTCGTTCGAATCGCCTGCATGATTTTTAAAATCGCGTGCGCGATTTGCTTGAATCGCCTGCGCGATTTTTGGGGCCGCCTGGGATGGTTTGGCGCGGCCTTCAAGGCTTGGGGGCTTGGGTCAGGAGACCCAGGCCCAACGAGGAGACCCAGGCCCAACGAGGCATATTTATGCCGCCATGCTGATCCTGCGACAGGCCAGAGTCGAATTACTGACGATCATGGTGGAACCTGTAGCCGAAATGCTGACAGGCGGGAATTGGTGGCAAAAAGTCTTCATTCAGCGCGGCATCCGGTGCGCGCTGCGTTACCTGACCGGCGAAAGCAAAATCCTGCCCCTTTCAGGGATGAAGATCGAACCGCATGACGGTCAGATCGAAGCCTGCGGCAGCACACAAAAATGGACGGATTTTGCAGGAGCTATTGAACGCAAATTACTGGCATTGTCCCAACACACCCCCCGTGCCTCGTCAGACTCTCTGTTTGGTTTGGCTACATCCTTTTATAACGTCCAAAAAACAGGAAACAGCTTGCGCGTATTGCAAAGGTATATCGAACTTAGCGAAGCATCCCCGACAGGGGGCAACCCATCGAACGCTTACGCCTACTCCAACCTGGGCATTTTACTGTGCAACCTGAAACGCTACGCCGAAGCCGAAGCCGCCTATCGCAAAGCCATCGAACTTAGCGAAGCATCCTCGACAGGGGGCAACCCGTCGGGTGCCACCGCCTACTCCAACCTGGGCGCTTTACTGTACGGCCTGAAATGCTACGACGAAGCCGAAGCCGCCTATAGCAAAGCCATCGAAATTAGCGAAGCATCCCCGACAGGGGACAACCCGTCGTACACTGATGCCTATTCCAACCTGGGCGTTTTACTCAAAGATTTGAAACGCTACGCCGAAGCCGAAGCCGCCCATCGCAACGCCATCAGAATTAGCGAAGCATCCCCGACAGGGGGCAACCCGTTGCACGCCCGCGTCTGCTACAACCTGGGCATTGTACTCAAAAACCTGAAACGCTACGACGAAGCCGAAGCCGCCTATCGCAAAGCCATCGAACTTAGCGAAGCATTCCCTACAGGGGACAACCAGTTGCATGCCAGCGCCTACTCCAACCTGGGCCTTTTACTCAAAAACCTGAAACGCTACGGCGAAGCCGAAGCTGCCTATCGCAAAGCCATCGAGAAAGACCCGGATGACGCCACCGCCTACTCCCATTTAGGCCTTTTACTCAAAAACCTGAAACGCTACGACGAAGCTGAAACCGCCTATCGCAAAGCCATCGAACGCAACCCATCGAACGCCACCGCCTACTCCAACCTGGGCGTTTTACTAGACAAGCTGAAACGCTACAACGAAGCCGAAGCCATTTGGCACAAAGCCATCGAACTCAACCCGTCGGACGCCAGCGCCTATATTGCGATGGCCTCCACCAAAAAGGCATTGGACCAGAGTATCCCGCTCGAATATATCGACAAGGCCCGCCAGCTTATGCCGCAAGATGGCTGGTATAACCGGGCCTGTCTCGAAAGCGTGGCCGGTAATATTAATGCGGCTTTTGAACATCTTGCCAAAGCTGCGCAAGGCGAGGCTTTCGACAAAGTCTGGGCCTGGGAAGACTCCGACCTGCAATGGCTGCGCGAGGATGCGCGTTTTGTTGAAATCGTCGGGCCGAATCCGGAAGAATAAGAACTCCGATCATTCAGCCACGCAAGCGCCTGACGTAATGAGGCCAGGTCTGAAACGGTCGATCTTGGGGCCAAAAAAGATTGTATAATCATCCCACAGAGTCACACCATGCCCAAAGACACCCTCACGTTCGTCCTGGAAGGAGAAGTAACGCTCAACGCTTTTGCCAGCGCATTGAGCGACTTCAACGCGCTCCTGAACGGCCTTTCCAGGGAAGCGGGCGGGAATGCCGCCATCGAATGGCGTGTGGATGAACTGTATGCGGGCAGCGCGGTTGCCACCTTCCAGGGTGTCTATGAAGACCAAAACATGATCGAGAAAGTCGTGGATGCTTATGAAACGGTGGGCGAGGCGCTTGCCAACGGCCAGGAAATCCCGTTCTCGGAGGCCGTCCGGCGCAGCGCACGGAACATCACCAACCTGCTGAACGGCAAGATCACCTCGCTGCGTTTCGAGACCCCGGCGCGCGAGTTCATCGTCAGCGGGAAAGCGCGCATCGGCGAGAAAGCGCCGCCCATGAAATACAGCCTGGGGACGGTCAAAGGGACGGTCCAAACTCTGTCCATGCGCCGCAAATTGAGTTTCACCATTTGGGATGCCCTGTTCGATAAACCGGTCAACTGCTACTTGAAAGAGGGCGAGGAAGAACGGATGCGCAATGCCTGGGGAAAACGCGCCGTTGTCTCCGGCAGGATTGGGCGTCAATCCGAATCGGGCCGCCCGATTGTCATCCGTGAAGTGAAAGACATCCGCATCCTCGAGGATGCGGATACCGGCAGCTACAAGCGCGCCCGAGGCGTTTTGCCCTGGCAGCCGGGCGATGAAAAACCCGAAGAAACGCTCAGGAGATTGCGCAATGCCTGAACCAAGCTTTCTCTACTGGGATGCAAATGTGTTTTTATCGTACATCAACAACGACCCGCAGCGTTTCCCCGTTTTGGATGCAATTCTTGAAGCGGTTGAAACAACCAAAACACAACGGATTGTTACCTCCGTGCTTTCAAAAGTGGAGGTGGCCTGGGCGGCAAACGAGAAATTGAACCGGGCATTGAGCGTCGCAGAAGAAAAACGTATCGACGAAATGTGGGACAACCCTGACGTCATCGAATTTGTAGATTTTGGGGATGAAATTGCGCTCACAGCCCGCAAGCTGATGCGCACAGGCTTAACCAGGGGTTGGAAATTAAGGACAAATGACGCCATTCACCTGGCATCCGCGCAATGGGTTCAAGCCGCCGAGTTACAGACCTACGACCTGAAAGATTTCGCCAAGTTCGGCGAATTGATCGGCATCCCCATTTCCGAACCGCATACCATCCAGCCCAAACTATTCTAATTGCGAGCGTTTATGATGAAAGTCGGCACAAGCCGCCCGCGTCTCACCTTTGGGCGCGCCGCGCTGATCGAGTTGATCGATCAATATGCCCTGCCCGGTTATCAACTGACGCAACTTGAAATCCAAAAGCTGGCGTACTTCTTGCAGGCAGCCGGTGAGCCTTTGCGCCTGGATTACATGAAGCAGCAATATGGCCCGTATGCCGAAAACCTGCACTTTGTTTTACAAAAACTGAACGGTCACTACCTTACCGGCTACGGCGACAGGAGCAGCAACCGGGCCAACCTGCATTTGCTCCCCGGCGCAAAAGAAGAAGCTGACACTTTCCTGCGTGAATACCCCGACACACAGGAACGGCTTGAACGTGTCTCGCAGCTTATCCAGGGCTTCGAGACCCCTTATGGAATGGAACTGCTCGCCACCATACACTGGCTTGCCCAAAATGAAGACGCCGATGTTCGGGAAGACTATCAAGCGGCCATCCGCGGCTTCGAAGCGTGGAACGAGCGCAAACGTGAGCATTTCCGCCACGAGCACATCAAGATTGCCTGAGAACGTTTGAAACAATACGGCTGGTTCTAACGCGTATCCAGAAATCCACCTTTGAAACCAAAAACAGGCCAGGCGCACAAGCCCTGACCTGTTTTTTTTAACCACCTGACAGTTTGCCATATACATACATCGCTGGTTGAGTAGGCGGCGTTCCCCAGCCGCCGTATCGAAACCAACAATAAGCAACTACTACCAGTATGTGTGGTTTCGACACCTGCACTTGCCGCAGGTGCAAGTGTACGCCTGCGGCTACCCTTCGACAGGCTCAGGACACCGCTCAACCACCACAAATTTCAAAGCGTCAGGCGGTTAGAAACCAAAAACAGGTCAGGCCCCCAAGCCCTGACCTGTTTCGCTTTTACTGAACACTGTTTACTGATTACTGAACACTGACTACTTCCCCCTCGTAATCTCGAAGATACTCCCCGCGCTCGTGCCCTGCACCTCCGGGAAATACGCTTCCCAGGCATGGGCGGGCAGCACGCGGTATTGGCCGGGCAGCGATGGGACGATGGTGTAGGTGATGATGTACGTCCCGGCGGGCAGGTAATCGGCGCTCCACAGGATGTGGTCGTTGTAAATTTGCGGGGTGTTGAAGTACCACCAGCCCCAGCCCGCGCCGAACGGATTGGCGTTATCGTACTGCGGCCCCGGCGTAGGCGTGACCTGCGCCGCAGATTGGCTTTGCTCGCCCTGCTGGCTGGTCTTGAGCGAGCTATCCAAAATGTCCGCCCCGGCGGGAACGTAGTCCTGCACCATCAGGTAGTAAGCGTCGCGCGGCAGCGTGACGGTAAGCTCGACTTTGACGCGCCCGCTGATATCGGGCGGCATCTGGTAGGACGTCACCGGCTGGCAGTCTGCCCTGGCACCGCCCGCCAGGGCAGGTGCGCCGTTGCACGAGAC
>JBARBA010000560.1:0-1939 GCA_049792555.1 Anaerolineales bacterium | reverse complement strand
CTCAGTATAACAATGACAGGCTCAGTAGTTACGATTATTGAGAAGATACCGCAAAGGATATTTTAAGACCAAAGCAATCTCCTGAGAATCAGGAGATTGCTTTCCCTTATGGGTGGTTTGAACGCCGGTTACGCAAGCGGAAACCTATTTCTTTTTCGACAGGTCTTCGCGCATGATTTCCAGTTGATTCGGTTTATCCACGTCCATGCCGGCCTCGGCCCAGGGCCAGATAACATCTTTTGCCTGGATGCCAATGCGCTCGCGGATGTGACGCAAGGCGTCAGCGATTGAGATCCGGCGGAACAAAAACTGCAAGAGCGTGCCATAGCCGATGACGGCGGCCTGTTTGAACGCAGATTTGCGGTTGCCGATCAATGCTTCCCATGTATCCAAATGCTCGGTTGCCATGCTGACATGCACGACGTTAATATCCGCGCCGCATACATCCATGTCTTTGAGATGCGTCCAGGTGCGGCGGGAATTGGGGTAGCGCTTTTCCATGATTTCACGCGGGATAACGCCATAATACACATCGGCGCGGGTCTTTTCGGTCTGCGTTACCAGCCAGTCCACCATTTCACCTGTGAGGCCGGGGATGTCTGCCGAAACGATCAGCACATATTCTGCCTGCGGGTTGATTTCAATGACTTTATTCACCCCGGCAATTATATTGGCAAGCATATGGCCTTCGCTTTGCAGGTAAAAGGTCGGCTTGGAGCACTGTAAGGCGTTTTTTGCATTCAGGCCAATGATGACCACATGATCCACTTTGGCGGCGTTGCTCAAGGCATCCAGAACCCATTGGACCATGGGCCTCCCAGCAACGTCGAGCAGGGCTTTTGAGCGCCCCTGGGTATAGGGATAGAGGGGATCTTCGGGAAGCGGGATTCCGCCTGCGATTACGATAGCATCCATAAGAACTCCTGGTGATGGGATGTTTAGTTCAGTTCCTGTAACTGCGGCTCGAAACCAAGCCGGTTGAGCATTTCATTATATTCGTCATGGGTCAATGCGCGGCCTTTGCCAGAGATGGCGACCAGCGCCGCTTCCATCATGTTGGTGCCAAACGAACGTCCTTCGAGCACGGGCGTGGTGGTAACCAGATATTTGACGCCCAACTTGCGGAACAATTCCACGTCTTCGACGGTGGTGGTGTTGGTGAGGATGATTTTACCCTGCATGTCATCGGGCATGCAGCGCTTGATGTAGAGACAGTCCCCGGCGATGATGGTGGCTGCGTGATAAAAACTTTCCCATTTGGGGACGCGTTCTTCCTGCTTCTCCCCGATGGGATAGAGCCATTCAAAAGGCAGCCGCGTAGCGATGGGCACCAGGATGGCAGCCAGGGTCTTGATTTGTTTGGCGGTATGCACCGCAATGGGAAGTCCGAGTCCGAACATGACGTCGCCAAAGGTGCATTCGTAACCGGCATTCAAAAAGGAACTGGTCATCCCCCAGCGATCAGCCCCGCCGGTGCTGAAGACTTTGCGTCCGCCGTGTTTTTCGATGTAATCTTTTAAATGCGCGTCAAGAAAAGCTGCGGACTTGCCTTCGAGGGTGTGTTTCAGGCCGGTGCCGTCCACGAGTGGGGTTTTCTTGACCAGACGCACGATTGATTTGACAGAATACATCGGATACCATTTATCATCGACCAGCAGGCCCAGGTCTGCGCCGCCCAGGCCAAAAGCGTCCACTTTGCCGTCGAGTTCTTCGAATTTATGGGCGGCGGCTTCCATGTCGCCGTCGGTGCCAATGCGTTCGATGCTGATGGTCTCTCCGAGCAGGGTGGTTACGACCGCTTTGTTGCGTTTCGATGAGCCGATGCTGATGCTGACTGCGCGTTTCATATTTTTTATTTTTTCTCCGTCATTCTGGTTTGGGGTGAGTATACACCCGTATGGAAGGCAAAAAAACGTAAAACGGAAAGGCTCTCTGGGAA
>JBARBA010000559.1:0-2346 GCA_049792555.1 Anaerolineales bacterium | reverse complement strand
TTATAGGGCGTATCTGCCCATTTGTTGCGCTTTTGTAAACAAAGTGTAAGCAGAATGAACAGGCTGCAGTGCAAACAAAAAAACGACCGGTGGGAATTTCACATCAGTCGTTTGCCATCTACTCTCTACTCCCTGATCTCTACTTCTCGTCCCCCAGCGAGGCAATCGCCCGCAGCAGGCCGAAGAGCAGGGTGCCAATCTTCAAGCCTTCAATGGGGGTGATGGGCGCTTCGCGTCCCTCGCGCGCGGCGCGGCGCGTGATCAGGTACGCGCCCATCAGCCCGGCGCAAGCGCCCACCAGCGCGCCGCCCATCATCGTGCGCGTCTTCCAGGCTTCGCTGACAACCATTTCATTTTTTTCGTCTGTCTTGTTTTTCTTGGACATGGGGTGTCTCCTCGGTTTTGTTTTCTTGTTTGGAGAACAGGCTCAACCAGGCTTGAATCTGGATGAGCGGCAGGATGATTTTATCGGTCCATAGCAAAACTTGGGCGTTGAACCAAAGCGCGTAGGCCTGGGCAATTCCGGTGTAATGCGGCGAAACTTTCAGCAGGCGTCCCATCAGGTAGACCGCGCCCCAGGCAACCGCCAAAGCAACCAGCAGCAGCAGGGTTAACGGGATCACCATCCAGATGATGGCAATCGCCGACCATTTGTCCACGTCGCCCATGAACAAGATCAAGGCCGCGAGCACGCCCACCATAACGGTCACAAAGGCTACGGGGAGGATGACCTGGCGGTTCACATCCCGGCGATGTTTGGCGTAACTGCAGCGCATGGGTTGGGGGACGGGCAATTTATCCATATCCTTATTTTAGCACAACAACGTAGGGGCGCGGCGGTGGTTGCGTGGGATTCTGCACACCGAAACCCGCCGCGCCCCATGTTATCACCGGTTCATCGCGTCCATCACTGCAACAGCCGCAATCTGGACGATGTCATTGACTTCGTCGCCGGTCTGCAGGACGTGGATAGGCGCACCCATGCCGAGCAGGATGGGGCCGATGGCTTTGGCGTTGCCCAGGCGCGCCAGCAGTTTGTAGGCAATGTTGGCCGATTCGAGCGAGGGGAAGACCAGCACGTTGGCGTCTTTGACGGCGCTGAACGGGAAGCGCTCGTCAATGATTTCAGGCACGACGGCCGTATCGGCTTGCATTTCGCCGTCCACCACAAAAGCCTGCCCTGAGCCTGTCGAAGGGTCGCAGCGGGCTTTGGTCAGTTCCACCGCCCGGCGCACTTTTTCGGAAAGCGGGTGCGGGGTGGAGCCGAAGTTCGAGAACGACAGGAAGGCCACGCGCGGCTCGACTTCCATGCTGCGCGCAAAATCGGCGGCCAGGCAGGCAATGTCGGCCAGGTCTTCGGCAGATGGGTCGATGTTGACCGTGGCGTCGGTGAAGAAGTAGGTTTTGTCGCCGATGATGATGATGTAGACCCCGGCAGCGCGCCTGCCGCCTTTGGCCGTGTGGTGGATTTGTAACGCGGGACGGATCACGTCCGGGTACTCATAGGTCAGGCCGGAGACAAAGGCGTCGGCGTCGCCCATTTTGACCATCATGGGGCCGAGGATGTTGGGTTCCTGGACAAGTTTTTTGGCGTCGGAGGGCGCGGTGCCCTTGCGCTGGCGAATCTCGTAGTAGGCCTGGGCGTACTTCTCCAGCCCGGCGAAGTTGCGCGGATCGACGACTTCGGGTTTGTAGGTCAGGCCGAGCAGTTTGACGTTGGCGGCAATGGTTTTGGGGCGTCCGATCAGCACCGGGATGGCGATGCCTTCGTCCACGATCTGGGCGGCGGCGCGGATAATCTTGGTCTCTTCGCCTTCGCCAAAGACGACGCGCTTCTTTCCCTGGCTGGCCCTGGCTTTGTCCATGATAAAGTAGCGCACCTGCTCGCCCTTGCCCAGGCGGTAGGCCAGTTGTTCGCGGTATTCGTCCAGGTCGATTGGCTTGCGCGCCACGCCGGTCTGCATGGCCGATTTGGCAACCGCCGGGGCTTCCCAGAGCAGCACGCGCGGGTCGAGCGGTTTGGGGATGATGTAATCGCGGCTAAACTTCATGCTGTCCACGCCGTAGGCGCGCAGCACCGAATCGGGCACGTCTTCTTTGGCCAGGTTGTAGAGCGCCTGCGATGCGGCGAATTTCATCTCTTCGTTGATGGCTTTGGCGCGCACGTCCAGCGCCCCGCGGAAGATGAAGGGGAAACCCAACACGTTGTTAACCTGGTTTGGATAGTCCGAGCGCCCGGTGGCGACGATGCAATCGGGGCGGGCGGCTTTGGCGAGGTCGTATTTGATCTCCGGGTCGGGGTTGGCCATGGCAAAGATGATGGGGCTTTCGGCCATGCTCCTGACC
>JBARBA010000558.1:0-5667 GCA_049792555.1 Anaerolineales bacterium | reverse complement strand
CCGTTCGCTTTTGACCGCCTACTCTTTAATCCATGAATGCCTTTATCACATGCCCGCCTCGGGAATGCGCAGGAATTGAATGCCCTTCTCCATATACCGCGCCACGATACGGTAGAACAGGTCAGTGGTCTTTTCATGGTCATGCGCCAAAATAATATCAACGGTCGCTTCGCAGTTCAGGCTGCGCCCTTCATGCGGAAAATCTTCATCAATGCGACCGAGAATAGCGGCTTCCGTCGATAACCCCCAGGGCGCATTGGCTTCATGCAGCCAATACTCGGCCTGGTCATATGTGCATCGGACATCCACCCTGGTCAACAGGCTGGGGTCATCGACGTAGTCAAGATTGACCCCCTCAAATTTCGGCTGGCGATATCCCAACTCCCGCAAGTATCCCTGAAGCTCTTTTTGTTTATCGGCGCAGGCATACCGAAAGCACTCCGACTTGGGGCCGTTCCATTTGGCTTCATAGGCCGCACCACTCACGTCGCCCCCGCTATCGAAATACGGAAAACGAAAATACCTGGCGGGCCGTCCCAAACCGGCGCTGCGGTAAATATGCTCGATGAGTTCATCCGTCCGCAAGATTTCCTGCTTGCACGCCTCGGTGGATATATCCGAAAAATGCGGGTGAGAAAAGGCATGGTTGCCAATCACAAAGCCGCGCTCAACGGCAGCGCGCAAGTCGTCTTCGCGCTGTTCGATGTGGCGGCCTTCGCAGAAAAAGAGCGCCGGAATGCCATGCCGGTAAAGAAACTCCATCTTGGCCGCAAAATCCCGGCTCGGAGCATCATCAATCGTCAGATAAGCTTTTTTCAATTGGAAAACTCCATATCCTGGCGGTGGTCTCCCGACCACCGCGAAAACGGGTCTGGACTCGTTTGCAATCCTTCCCAGACTCGTTGACCAACGCCTGCCGGGACGGTTGTGAACTTGTTGGATGTGTTTTGGAAAACTTCTAAATGTTTTCGTAAAGACTTCTAAATGTTTTGGCAAAGACTTCTAAATATTTTCGTAAAAACTTCTAAATGTTTTTGAGAAAATATCGGTAAGTTTTTTCGTCAGCCCACAGGCGTTTCCCTGACGGTCCGTCTCGCACAGCGGCTCACACCGTGTCGAAGGGGCAGTTGACCCAAAACTAATTTTCTTCACATTACCGTAAAATATTCGGTCAGATTTTCTGCATGGATAATGTCATCCATGGGTGTAAAGCAGGATCATATTCCAACTACATTGATCGGACTGGCACCGTCCCTTATCAAAAAGAAAAGTTGCATTGATCTGAATACCAAGAGATATTATCGTTTCGTCGGCGATGTTTTCCAGGTAAAGTGTGGTTTGCTGTTGACCGTCATAGCGCGCAAACAGGATTTTCGTTTGGTCTTTCAACCAGTGTGGCCAACCGTCAATAGAAGTCCCAGGAGATGTTATGGCTTTTGATTGCCCAGTGCCAAAGTCGTAGACATAAATTGCCCTGCCGCTCAAAGCGGTGGTGGTTATATTGGGCGATACATTGGCATCAGGCAATGCAACATAGGCCAATTTCTCGCCATCAGGACTCCAATTTGGCTCGAATGCCGCCATCTTTGGATCGGTCAGGTATTTGACTTCCCCGGTTTTTACGTCCAATGAAGCCAATGATTTATTGTGGCTGGTGGAATGTCCATCGCCAACAGCCAGGGCCATTTTGCCGGGTTGGGTCGGCGACCAGGCATAGGCATCGGGGTTGGGCAGCATTTTGACGCGCAAATCCTTCAAAATGCCGCTTTCCAGATCGAACGTATACAGCGCCACTCCGTCCATGCCCGCCGTCGACGCCGGGGCTGCGCCCAGTAGAACCAGCGATGCGCCGGGAACGGCATCTAGAACAGTGTAATAAGCTTTTTCAATGTTCTTGCTGAGCGTCCAAGTATGCACTTGGGATGGATTGGCGACTTGAATGGCAGAGAGCGTCTGGCCGGTTTGCCCGGCTTGGGCCAGGCTTGCCTGAATGGGAACCCAGGCAAGCCAACCGGTAGTGGTCGCTTCCATCCTGAATGATGGTGCGCCAGCGCCGAGGCTCTTGACCGAAAGCAAAATGCGACGTTCTCCCGATGGAATCCCCAGCGCTTCGAGACCTTGATCATCCTTGTTTTGGATTACCAGCCAATCATCGGAGCCGGGCAAAACGCCGATTGGCAGCCAGAAAAACGTGTTCTGATTCAAAGGGAACTCGGATTGGTCGATAAGCTCGGTGCCCGGTAGCGCCTTTGCGCCCCGGCGGTCATAGATGATGAAAGAATTGTCGTGTCGCGCAAGCAGAAACTTCCCCGATGGCGACCAAGCCACAGGCCAGCCCTCGCCCAACAATTTGAACTGTCCCGTCAGCGAGTCGACTGCCAACGTGCTGTTCAACGCACCAGCTTCCGGGTTGGCGCGCCCCACCGCCAGCAACTCGCCCGATTTTTCGGGGTCGAAAACAACTGGCGGGGGGTTGGTTTGCGTGAATACAGCGATTGGGGGAGCGGCGGAAATAGATGGAATTGGCGCTGCTGTGCTTGTAGGGGACGAGTTAGTCGATACCGGGCGGCAACCAAACCCCAAAATACACAGGCTACACAATATCACGATGCGTAAAAAGAATGGACACTTTATCGATGGCATGGAAGTTCATTCCAACAGGGCAAAAAGTCTGACATACTAATTTCAAGGTACGAAGATTGCTATCAATCTTTTAGTGTAGCCACTATATCCTACCAGAGGATAGTTTTGACGATCTGTATCGTGAGAATTAATATACACACTGTTCCCATCTGTTGTGCAGCCGCTCCCGACATTTACTATGACCACAGTATGAAAGTAGGAGCTCCCTCCATCTGCGCTCAGTTGAACTACATCCCCACCGCCCATATTGCATAAGTTAGTGGGCGAAAAAAGGTAACCCGTAGGGCCAGGAGTATCCGCTGTTGTATCCATAAGGTAAGTATAGAGATCGCCAACAACAGTCCAACTGGAAGAATAAGTATCATCGTTATAGGTCGACCATACGTTAAAGTTGTCTGCGACAGTGCCAGCAGAGTAAAACCACTTCTTTGAACCTGATGTATCCAAAGCACCTCCACCTGCTTTTACGACCTGAGATGCAAAATTAGTACAGTCCCCTTTGTACCCTATACTAATATACATGGGCAGATATTGACTTGAATTACCGGGGTAACTCCAGTACTTTTGGGCATAATTAACGGCATTAGTTCTATTATAAGTCGTTGCTTGAGGTAGGTTGGGTTGAAGAATATGTTGAGATTTAAGGTTGGCTTCATATTCGTTTCGAATGCTTTGTTCGATTTCTGCTTTACTGTTATATTGCATTAATTGCGTTAATTCATCTCGATAGTTATCATCTGTTATTTTCCAACTATTTGACGTCAGTACAAGAGATATGACATGTTTAAGATTAGCCAATTTGGTCACAACCGGGGCAGATACTGAATAGACAACTTCATTATTTTCGAACAAAACAACATTGGCTGTATTGTCGACAATTTTTATATTTTGGTAGTTTAACTTGTATTTGTAAGTCAGGTAATTTAAGCCTACAGTCTTCCCCTGGAAAATTTCTATCTCTTGTTTATCTTGTTCTTTTTGAAGCCATTTTCGTGCATCGTTTCGGGTTGACACCAAAGGCAAGTAACCTTTTGCATTCAATGTTTTTTGCCCTTCATAACGTAACATAAAGTAAGCATCGATCGCCGCTTTAATTTTTTGTTCATTATTTAATGTGGGGTTGGCTTGGGCTGCCAAATAATTGGATATTGCGGTCTGACTATCAATTGCATTCCGACTATCAACGATGTGACTGTTTGCATGGGTGATGCTGCCGCAAATGAGGTACTTGAAATTACAAGAACTATTACTACAACTGCAATGGTTGCATACAAAATGGACTTACCAATTTTCAAGCTGTGTTTCATGATTAAACTCCTTGTTATGAATTAAAAGCAGTTTATTTCTCGCTATCTGTTTCTGCTTTGGATAAAACCACCGGCTTTCTGGGGGGTGGCGTAACAACCTTTAACTCCATTTCCGATTTGCCGCTTTTTCAAATCATCAGCAATGGCTCGCAGGTCGTCATTGAACTTCTTGGCGTGTTCATCGCGCGTCTTGCGACTTCTTCGACAATCGGGTCGTTTCTTATCTTTATCCCATCGACTGCATTTAAGTCTGCATATCACTGCATCACATACATCGGGTTCGCCGGGACCGGCGTCAGGAAATACACCATCACCCAGCCTTCCAGCCGGATGCCCGGGTCGTCGTCGGCGTAGGCCAGGTCGATCCACGGCGTGCCGGGGATGCCGCCGCCCACGTCGCCAATCGTGGCCGAGCCGTAGCCGGGGATGTAAACCCGTTGGCCTTCCATCGCGTCGTAATTGGCGCGCACCATCGCCACCACGCCGCGCTTGACCGGCAGCCCGCTGACCGTGCCGTAGGAACACTTGCTTGTGCCCGAATGACAGGGCGAATACCAGGTGGCGTACATCGACACCGCGCGCCAGTATTGCACCGGCGGCTTGCTGCCGGGGATGTTGTGCAGCACAATCTTCGTGCCCGTGCCCACGATCTCGTCCACCGGCGGGCGCACCACCGCCTCAGTCTCGCTCTGGCTGCTGACCTGTTTGCCGTCCTCGGTGCGCACGCGCAGGCGCGTCACCGCCAGCCCCGGCTCACCGGCGCGCAGCAGGTTGTGCGTATCCAGTTCAAGTTCATCGGATGTTTGGTATTGGGTTTTAAAAGGGATGGACTTTTGTTGCAGCGAAAAGGATTCCATGACCCTGACGATTTTAATCTTCCCGTTGGCGGGCACCGCTTTGGACTCAGCCGGAACGCTTTTATCCAGCCCGATGAGCGGAATCCCGGCCTCGGCCAACGCCTGCCCAACCGTCAGCGCCGACGATTTGACCGTTAGGATCGTCCCGTCCAGGCTGATGGTCAGCTCCCGCGCCGGGCGATACGTAACCGTTACGGGGCCTTCGAGCGGCGTCCCGGGCAGCGGCGACAGGAAGTCGTTGGCGTATAACGTCAGGCCGTTGTCGACCACCGCCTGCCCCACCGTCAGCGCCGCCGATTGGAATTTCGTCTGCCCGTCGGGGGTGACGAGCGTCACTTCCACCGCGCGGCGGATTTGGAACACGCCATCTGCGCCGGGGGACAGGGTATACGTGGCGGGCACTTCGAAGCCGTTGAAATACAGCTTGTCTGCTTTGCCGAGCGTCAGCCCCGCCTCGGCCAGGATGGCCGCCGCGTTTTGCGAGGTGGACTGCACGCTCAGGATGTTTGCCCCGTTGATGATGCGCAGGGCGGCGGGAGTTGTCTGCGGCTGGCAGGCAATCAGCGCCAGCGCCAGGATGAACAAAGAGATACGTTTCATGGGATGGATTCTACTTCACATTGCAAAAAGAGAACGCGGATTCGGCGGATGTTGCGGATTTACACAGATTCTTTTTAACACAAAGGCACAAAGACACGAAGTTTTGAAGGAAAAAGCAAGAACTCTTGGTGGTTTGGTGACTTGACGTTGTGGTTTCAAACGACAATCATCGTCAGTCGGGACGATGTGCTTGATCACGATCTCATTTTTACCGACAACGACGTGATCAATTAACAACCGAATAACTTCCTGTTGCAACT
>JBARBA010000557.1:0-38659 GCA_049792555.1 Anaerolineales bacterium | reverse complement strand
GCCGGATACCCAATACTATAGCGACAGCTACCCGGCTACTTTTGCGGCTCAAACACAGTGGATTGCCAATAATAAAGCTGCGCTCAACATCGTCTATGTGGCTCACCTGGGAGATATCGTCAATAATAACGGGGGCACGGCAAGCAATCTTGCAACGCAATGGACAAATGCTTCCAATGCCATGTATACGCTTGACGCAGCCGGCATCCCTTACAGTGCCCAACCCGGCAATCACGATTACGACTATGAGGATGGCGTGACAGATACCGGCGTCACTAACTTCGATAACACTTTTAGCGCCGGCCGCAGGATGTATTTCAATGGATCCCTTTATGGTGGGCATTATGGCAGCACAAACGACAACAACTACATGTTCTTCAGCGCCAGTGGGATGGACTTTGTTGTCGTCAATTTGGCTTATGATGCGCGTTACCAGCGAGACCGTTATGCAGGGATGCCAGTGCCGCCTGCCGCCGGCACCGACCCGGTTTTGATATGGGCTGACAGCATCTTGAAAACATACCCCAATCGACGCGCCATCGTCGTCACGCACTACACTCTGAATGAATCGGGGGTAATGGGGAACCAGGGGACTGCAATCTACAATGCCCTGAAAGGCAATCCCAATCTTTCCATGATGCTTTCCGGTCACATGGGAGGCACGAGCACTACACCCGGTGAAAGCAGGATCGTCCTGGGCGGCAACGTGAATGTCCTGTTATCCGATTACCAGTCCATGGCAAACGGCGGCAGTGGGTACTTACGGATTATGACCTTCTCGCCATCGAGAAATAAAATCTATGTTCGCACCTATTCGCCAACTCTTGACGTTGAACGGACGGTGGCAACGAGCAGATTCGAAATAAGCGGTTTCATGAATTGCCAAATTAACCTGACCGCAAACACACACACCTGCGGTGGCCTGCCTGTGGTGAGCATGGTTCAGTCACCATCCGGCGGGCAAGCTGTTGCCAAAATAACGACCCAGCTTGCGGGTCAATCGTGGAGCCTGCCAAGCGTCTCTTTCCAGGTAACTTACGGAAGCACGCCTACAGGTTGGACCGTGAATATCGGCGACTCGGCAACGAACGATGGTTACGGCGGAGACGCGGGAACCCAGACCAGGGATGCGGAAATGCAAGTCGTCGGCGCAAATATGGCAATTTATGGCAACGATTTCAATACTCCGCCAGGTGGAGTGCTTAAAACTGTCACGGGTATTGCCAACACGTCTTACCCGTTGAATTTGCAGGTCAAGGATCAATATTTATACTGGCAGATGTACGTCGTCAACGGTTTCCTGAATTCGCCCTTCTTGTATGCCCTTACCGGGGAATCCGATACCGGAGGGGTCAACTATGATATCTACGCCGCCTTCAACCGCACGATATACGATTCGACGCGCTCCGGAACAGGAGTCTCCACGGTTAATATTACTTTCCCCTAAATCTTTTGCCATGTAAAAGCGTTCCGTATCATCTCAATCATCGGTGGTTGAGTAGGCGACGGTGCTATCCCGCCGCCGTATCGAAACCACTCTCAACAACAATTTCCCCAAATATTGAAAAGATACAGCGTTCCCCAAAAATGACAATATCCCCCCGATGATTTCCATCGGGGGGATATTATTTCTGCTCAAGCCAACCCGGCAAAGAAATCGGTCTTGATCTGCGAGGCCGGGACGTTCATCTGCCGCAAGGTGGCCTTGAACCCATCCACCATGCTGCGCGGCCCGGAAATATAGAAGACGCATTGCCTGTACTCAGGGACGGCGCTTTGGATCAACTGCGCGTCGATGCGCCCGACCCTGCCCGTCCAGGTGGCCGGGACGTTTTGGCGGTCGGTGACGGTGTAGATGGTCTTGATGCCCAACTCCTTTTCGGCCTGGTCGAAGACATCTTTGTAGATAATCTCGTCAACGCTCTTGTTAGCGTAAAACAAGGTCACAGGCCGCTTTTGGCGGGCATCAAGCAAAGATTTAATCATGCTGCGGAAAGGCGTGACGCCCACCCCACCGGCAATCAGCACACACTTCTGCCTGCGGTCCTTCGGCAGGACAAAATCCCCGGCAACTTGCGCGGCGATGATTTCGTCGCCCTTTTTCATGGCAAGCAGAGCTTTCTTGTAGCTGCTGGAGCGCGCATAAAATTTGACGCCCATCCTGATGTTGTTTTCGTCAGGCGCGGAGGCCAGGGTAAAGTAACGCCGGTTGCCGCGGTCGTCGGTATGGGCATGGCCCAGCGTCCATTCCATGTATTGGCCGGGGACGAAGGCAAATTTATTGACAGGCGCGAAGACAAAGTCGTAAATATCGGGCGCGATCTTGAGCTTTTCTTTGAGCTTGAGCGCCACCCGCGTTTTGGGGCTGACGGCGTACGAGTACAGGTTGCCGATCAGGATGGCCAGTTCGGGCGTCACATAAAAACTGCCGAGGTGGAACTGCGGGGAAAACAACAGGCCGGTCAGCGCGCCATAATAGATGCGCAAGCGGCGCGTGGGCGGGGTGGTCAAAGGCTCGGTCAGGATGACCGCAGCAAAAAACACCAGCGGAGAATACAGCACGATCTTTTGCAGGTCGCCGAGGATGTTGGCCGGGTTGAAAAGGTCAACGAGCAGCGTCACGCCAAAGGCCGCCGCCAAAAAGCTGAGGGCCAGGTCGAAACGTCCCAGCTTGCGCAGCATCAACAGCCCGCCGAGCAGCACGAAGGGCAGCATGGGCGCGCTGCCCACCCACCAGCTTGCCGAGTGGTTGACGGTGAAATACGTCAGGGCCACGGCAAAAGCCACCGGGTTGAAGATGTGTTTGCGGTTGAGCGCCAGGATGTATTTCGAGGCCATCGCCAACACGGCCACCCAGCCCAAAAACCAGAGATCGTTCAAAGAACGGATCGGGTCAATAATCAGCGCCAGGATCAACGCCGAAATATAAACCGACTCCACGTTGGCGGGCACGTTGAATACTTCGGCAAAGACCCGGTTGGCGCCCCAACAAACCGCAACCAGGAATGCAACCGAGAAAAGCAGGGCAAAGATATCGTAGGTCAGGAACCCGGTCAGCGAGAGCAGCGCCGCCGCGCCGAGCAGGAAAATCAAATAATACAGGGTCAGCCGGTACATGGTGATGCGATTGAGCAGGTTATCAATGGTTTTCATGCAACACGTACCTTTCGAAGTTGGTGGTGTAGGTCGCCAGCCCGTCGCGGTCGATGCTATAGCCTTCGAACCCTTCCAGGTTTTCGATGAAAGAGATCCCGGCTGCGCCCATCGCAAAAGCGGCGGTGGCAAAACGGTCTGCCTGATAAATATCCGGGCCGACCACCGTCAGGCTGACGATGTCGGTGACAAGCTGCCCGGATTCTTTCGGGTTGTAAATATGCCCTCCGCGCACATACGTCCCGGAAGTGGCAACGCCGCAATCGCTGACGGAAAGCACCTTGACGATTTGCTGCGGCTCGAACGGGTTCTGGATGCCGACCCGCCAATCCTGACCCCGGGCATTTTTCCCGGCGACCTGGATGTCGCCGCCCGCGTCGACGTAGTAGTTTCGGCAGCCTTTTCCACGCAGGATATCGGCGGCGTTGAAAATCGCCCAGCCTTTGACGATCCCCGAAGGGTCGTAGCGGCCATCGCGCCGGATGTCGAAGTAGCCGTCGGTGGCCTTTTTGGTGCCTTCGGCCAGGGCAAAGATGGTTTGCATATCTTCGCTCGATTCCGACAGGGCAAGTTCTCCCCGGTTGATGCGTGAAATTTCGCTATCTTCCTTGTAGGTGCTGAATTTGCGGTCCACATCGTCAAACCAAGCGAAGACCGTTTCGAGCAACCCGGCGTCTGCCGAGGCGTCGATCACTTCGACGATGATGGGCATGCCCATCATCATGCGCGTCTCTCTCACGGCGTTAATTCCGGGCCGCATTCAATGCAGCTTGGAGGGACGTCGCAAAGGCCTGGCTGGTCAACGTCGCGCCGGAGATCAGGTCCACCTGCGCGCTCTGGGCCTGGATGGCTTCCTGTTGCAGCCAGGGCATGACCTGGTCATTGATTTGTTGGGAAGTGCGCCGGTGATTGGGATATTCCAGGAAGTTCACGCCGGTGATTTTTCCGCTCTGGATGGTTGCCTGCACCTGCACCATACCGTAATACGCGTCGGCTTGACTGCCCGTATACGTGCCGTCCTTGTAGGGTCCGCCTGAAATGCCCCCGCCGGACGATACGTTTGCAGTTTGAGCGCCGTTGGACGGGAACGGCGCGCCATTGTTGTTGCTGCTATTGGCCTGGGCCGGGGTGGTAAAGTGTTCGTGCAAAACGTATGCCACGAAAGAGAGTGCAACAAAAGCAGTCAGGAAAAGCTTCGATACAAAGCCGCCAGAACTATTGGTGTTCGATCTGTAATTTGCCATGGTGAACTCCTTATTTGGATAATGTATATCAACTATAAGGGGTCAAGATGAACAGCGGATGAATCAGTTGTATATTTCGTGGGGGAAGAATGATCTTGATACGAACGAAGCTGCCATGCCCCAAGAATCGAGAGAGCCGGGGACGCCGACCCCGGCTCTCTTTCAAGGAGGAGAAGAGAAAAACCTGTGCCCCTACTTTATCATGGACTGTCCCAACGTGCTTGACGCTTGCCCTACGGCTGCCCGATGATTGCCCGATGAAGTGGCGAAAGGGTCTGATAAAGAACCTGGCTGCCAACGACATTAAATGCGTTATACAATGTCATCCTCGTTCAAGCCCGCAACCTTTAGCAAATGCTGTAGCAACCCCACTTTGAGCGCTTGATTGCCATGAATGGGAACAGATATTCGTTCCACCTGCCCCGATTTCCCATAAATGTGGTGACTGCCGTTAATACGTAACAATTTCCAGCCGTGTTTTTCCAGCGTCCTGGCAAGTTTTGCCCCTGTAACGGTTTTCATACGACGATTTCCAGCATGTGGGCATCTTTGGCGAGTTTTACTTTTTCGTCAATATCGACCGAGAGACAGCCATCCACGGCCTCGTATAAATTTTGAAGCAGTTCTTCAAAAGTCTCGCCTTGTGTGGCGCAACCGGGGATGGCGGGCACTTCTGCCCAATATCCGCCTTCTTCAGCGGAGTGAATTACGACTTTTAGTTTCATATCCGATCTCCATGTTTGGCAGGTAATCTGAGCGCAATTACTCCTGATCCCTGATTGTATCATTTCCCTGTAGGGATGGGTTGGGAAGCCCCTTCCCTACGGCAGGTAATATGTAATCACCAACTGCGGACGATAGGCCGCCGTCGTGACATTGCCGCTGTACAAACTGAGATAGTTGGCAATCGCGTTGTTATTATCGTCCAGCTTGAAGCGCAGGCGGATTTGGGTCAGGCCGAAACCGGTTGCCAGTTTGTTGACGAAGAGTTTAGCGCCGGTTAGGTTGAAGCTATACCAGCCGCCGACCGGGGCGGGCGCAGAGGGGCCATAGGTTGCGCTGGCCGCTGCCTGGAAATCGCCGGTTTGCAGCGTCGAGGCGCTGCCGAAGAAGCCATTTTTGACATCGAACATGAAGCCCTGGAACATGGTTACGGGGTTGCCGCCGCCGAGGATGGCCTGCTGCCTGACCTTGAGCGTCACCCCGGTGATGACGGCGTTATCCGGCAGGCTGGCCCCGGTGCTGAACGACAGAATGCCGCGATATTGCTTCTTTGTCGCGTCATCGCCCAGATAGAAGGTGGTTGCGCTGCTGTTCAGTGCGCCACCTGCGTTACTGGTCTCGCTCAATTCGAGTATCCAGCCGTCTTGAGCGGCGACAGAAGAGATAGTTTTTGTAATTGGGCTAACATGATTTAGAAAGATATAACTAAAAGCAGAATTACCAGCCGAATCATAAGCATTAGCATCAATTTCATTCCAGCCTGGTAAGAGCGCACTCGTGTCAAAATTGACGCGATAAGGGGACATGGATATAGTTCCGATATTAACATATACCTGGTTGGCATAATCCCAACGACTGAAAACAACCGATGAGATTCCCACATTATCACTCGCACCGACTCCAAGCGGAATGATTTGGTTTGCAACATCATAAACTTGTTTATCGGTAGTTGGCACAGTCCATGAAACGGTGGGTGGCTCCGTATCAGGAGGAGGAAGAACATTAATATAGTCTGTTTGAGACGTAAAATCATGTCCGTTGGGACCATTTACCCATAGAGCCACGGTATACGAACCTGTATTGGTATATGTATGGTCGTGAATCTCAGTGCAGGTTTCGCTAGTCTGACCATCACCATAATCCCAGAAGCAATACGTGATATTCGCCATATTAAGAATATGGAAAGTTGTTGTGAGTGGAGCCATGCCACTTAACGAGAATGCTTCAAAATTTGCAGATGGAACCGTTGATTCAGGTTGCACGGTAAACGACCACCATGTATTGTTATTAGCGTAGGTTTCTCCCCCAACATTTTGGGCGCGTACCTGCCAATAATAAGTTCCGACTGCAAGATTGCTTAACGATGTACTGGTGACATTACCAACACCTTGCCAGCCTGTGTCACAATTATTATTGTTGGATGTGTCGACGCAATAAGCATAATCTTTCTGACCATTGCTGCTACCCCATTCCAACACCGGACTGGTTAATTGGAATGCTGTGCCATCTGATGGGTTGGCTTTATTGAAGACATCCGGCAAATTACATACACTTGTATCCGTAGTCCATCCGATTTTGACTTGGGCGTCACCGGCTTCCTCATTCAAAATCACCCGAATGGGTACGTTGCCGCTGAAGTAATGGGCAGGGCAAGCATAGGATGGGCTGTCACTTCCGCCTCGACTAACAACATCCGCCCCATTTGCCCACATTTTAAGACCATCATCATTTTGAACCTGGAAGACGTAATTTCCAGGCGCAAAATTGATGGTGCCATTATATTCAGCCACCCAGTTATCATACACGCCATTATTGCATGGCGCAGCAGAGCCGTAATTTTTTTCCAAACCGATGCTATTAATGGTTTCTTCACACATCTGACCGTTAAAGTTATTGGTATCCGACCAGTGGTCGTGGCCGTTGTAATATTTCGTTGACCAGTTGGTTGTTCCATTGGCAGTGCAGGTGTAATTTTTGTTGATGTGGTAATTTGTGTAATGTTCGCTATACACCCATTGGTTATTGGCGTTGTCCCATACTTCCATTCCCAATTCAACGTCGCCATTGGGAACGTCAGAAGTACACATATCCCAGGTGATGGAATAAGGCGATACGCTATCCGCGCCAATGTTGGACCATTGATTATTCCATTTGGCGCTCCAGCGCACTTCCCTGACCCCGCTGCCGCCGGAGTTGTCACTGGCGTTAACGGTCAGGTTAACCGTTCGCGCGGAAATAGTCTGCCCATTGCCGGGGCTTGTCCATGAACCGGTGGGAGGCGTTGTGTCAGAGCCGCCATCCTGCGTAAACACAGCCGTAACAGTTGCAGGGCCTGTGACTGTATAATTTGTGCTCGCCCCCCCACTCGCGCCAATCCAATGTGAGAAAGACCAGCCTGAATCGGCTGGAGCCATCAAGGTGACTGTGGGTCCGCTTGTAACCTCACGGTAGGGACAACCTGATGTATTAGAACCAAACGAGGTGGCTGTTCCACCTCCCTGCGTAGTGATGTTAAGGAGAGCGCCACAAAGAGGAACATAGCTACGTATCCAGTCGACGTATCTGGATACTCGTGTATATACTCCTTCCAAATTTGGCACGGCGCAATCCATGTTCATACTCCTAGAGACCCCGCTAAAAGAAACTATGCCTGCTAAATTCCAGTTTCCGCCTCCGCCATTATCAATCACCAATGGGCCACCAGAATCGCCATTACAAAAATCATGACCCCCAGCGTCTAAACCAGCGCATAACATGTTGTCTGTTATATGTCCATTGTAATGAGAGCTATCATTACATATTGCATTGGCACGAATTGGTAGTTGTACTTTAAGCAAAAATTGCGATACTAATTGCGAAGGCGGCGGAGTTTGCGAAGGTTGCGGAGTGGGAGTGGGAATGATTAGTGGCGTAGTTTTTCCCCAGCCGGTAACCCATGAATCAATACCTATTAAGCTACCTATAGTAGATGGCACAAGCGGAATAATCGCCGTTCTGGTTGCGCCACTCCCGCCGATTGTTATCAGGCTATCCAATTTCAGCAAGGTAATGTCATTATCGTCTGGAACATCACTATAGTTAAGATCATTCACAATAATCTGGCTCACATGCCGACGTTGATACCCGCTAGCGGGGGTTTTTAAATCATATATCCCTGCAATTATATCTATTTCGTCTGGGCGCAAATATCCTATTTTATGACCGTCTTTATCACGGTGAATTACACAATGAGTAGCCGTAAGCACCCATTGATAACCAACCAACGAACCACCGCAAGTAAAACCATTATATATATTTGTCGCAGAATTAAATACGATAGCCACCTGCCACGGCCATTCGCCTGGGGTAGCTTGATCTCCGCCCACTATTCCCGGTAAATTACGCGATATATCAGGCGTGGGAGTTAAAGTGTCTACTTCGTGTGTGTGAGTTGTAGGCACGGCAGTTGCCACCTGCTGCGCACGCGCGGTTGAAAAACCGGGAGTGCTAACGGTAGCAAGGAACAGCCCCAGTAACATAATTCCATAAAGACTTTTGTGTATCAACGAGATTTTGTTTTTCGTGCGCATGGTTCCCTCCGACATTGATGAACAAGAATTCCCAGTTTGAGACTGGCGCGATTGGTGTATACATTGTACAGATTCGCGAGCTAAAAGGGAATAGGCAAGTGTACTGAATTCATATAGACAATCAGATTTGCAAGGGTTCTTGGTAAACGTTGGGGCGCTGATCTACCCTCACGACCAACACATCCACACTGGCAATCATTACATACACCCGTTCTAACGGTCAGCGCGCCTGGTGGGCGCTCGCGCGTGGCATCTTTGCTCGTTTCGCACAGAAGCTTTGCCGTTTCGTCTGGCATTCTTGCCGTTACGTCCAGCGCCCGCGCCGTTACGTCTAGCATAAAAGTCGTTACGTCCAGCACTCGTGACGTTACATCAGGCGCAAAAGTCGTTGATCCAGCATCCACGTCGTTACGTCCAGCAAAAAGGACGTTGAGTCCGGCGTCCGCGCCGTTACGTCCAGTGTCCGCGCCGTTACATCCAGCCAAAAGGACGTTACGTCCGGCGCAAAGGACGTTACGTCCAGTGTCCGGGACGTTACGTCCGCACCTTTGGAAAATGTAAGGGCGCGATATCTTGACAGTTAAATCAGGATGGGTGCATAATTTGTTTATCAAACCGCTCCCATGCGGGAAGCGGGCCGAAACCATTCAAAAGGAGAATGATTATGCCGAAACACGATATTATTCAAGAAGCCGAAGATACCATACAAGCCTTGCAGAAAATCAACCCGGACTTGAAAATCGGCGATATTTCCCTGGCGACGTTGGAAGAGGCCTTCAACCTGGCGGTCGCCAACCGAAAGCAGCTCACCACAGCCGAAAAGCAAGTGACCGACCTGAGCAATGAACGCGTCACGCTGCTCGACAATCTCTGGGATATGCTCAAGCGCGTGCGCAACGGGATCAAGGGCATCTACGGCGACAACTCTTCACAATATGAATTGGTGGGCGGCACGCGCCTGTCTGAAAAGAAGAAACCGGCCAGGAAAACGGCCACGCCGCCAACAACGCCAACCTCCTGAGCCAGGACCATTCACCATCCACGCCAAAACCAAAACTTCCGCAGCCTCGCACAGAGACTTCGGAAGTTTTTTTCTCTACCGCACATGTGGAAAAGAGAACGCGGACGCGCGCCCGCCAGGGTATTCGTTCAGATTATGCGGACATCTACTCAGCAGGCTTTGGAATTTTTCGTAGTTTTCTTTCTATTTTTCCGGCAACCGGGTGGTCGGGGTGATGGCTGTGCCACACGGCAACTCTCTGAATGACATCCGATCGCCTTGTTTCGAAAAGCTTGTTGATCAACCAACTCGCGCTTCCGATATTTTCCGGGCTTATCTCGATCCATTTGAGGGCCAAATCAACGGTTTCGACGGTGGGCATCATTTGCCAGTATGCCTCCCAGCCATAAGTCCATTGCAGGCTTTTATAATCCGTCTTGTAGACCCAATCTTTGATCCATTTGTGAAGCTCGTTTCGTTCTTTTGGCTCCAACTTCTCGTAATGTCTTGCAATGATTAACGCAAGGCCAATCGCCTCGGAGCGTTTGGCGTTTTCGATAATCCACCTGGCGCCCATTCTCAGGAGCCTCGGTTCCAGTATCCCGTTTTGCAGGCAATCTTCAAAGATAATGCTCCACTCCTTATCCCTGCCTTTGCGATACATGAGCCAATGCACACCGGCGCGGAATAGATCATTGGCGTCGTTTTTCTTAAGCAGTTTTTTTCGATAGTACAAAATTTGCCAGACGAAAGGCCACTGCTCTTTATCATCTCTACCAGCCAGCCATTCCACGCCGAGTTGGAGCAGAGATTGCACGGTCACGCCTTCGGGCAGTTCATCCGGGTGTCGGAGCAGGAAGTGCCAGACGAAAGACCACGGGGCTTTATCTTCTTTGCCGGCCAGCCATTGGGCGCCGAGTTGGACCAGGGATTGGACGGTTGTACCTTCGGGCAGGTCACCCGGGTGCAGGAGCAGGACTTCCCAGATAAATTCCCAAGAGTCTTTATCTTCCCTGCCGGGCAACCATTGAACGCCAAGTTGGATCAGGGCTTGGAAAGTCACGCCTTCGGGCAAATCATCCGAGTGTTTGAGCAGGGTGCGCCAGACAAAAGGCCACTGGTCATCGCTCGCAGTCGATCTCAACCAGGTTTGGCCGAGCGCAAGCAATTCTTTGATCGAAACAATGTTTTCGAGCTGATATTGGCAATTAAGAATATCGCGCCAAATATAGTTCCAATCCTTTCGAGATGGGTGGTTCTTAAGCCAATTCGTTCCTTTGGTTAACAAGCCATCCAGAGGAATTGAGAATTTATCCCGTAAGTTGAACAGGGTTTGCCAGACAAAAGACCATTGACTTATCTCTTCGTTGCCGGTCAGCCATTGGTCGCCGAGTTCGAGCAGGGATTGGACGGTCACGCCTTCCGGCAAGTCGTTCGGGTGCTGGAGCAGAACCTCCCAGACGAAGTCCCAGGCGTCTGTATGTTCCCTGACAGGCAACCGCAACCATTGAACGCCGAGTTGGATCAAAGATTGGACGGTTACACCTTCGGGCAGGTCGTCCGGGTGTTGGAGCAAGCTTTGCCAGACGAAATCCCACTCGTCTTTACACTCTTTACCGGGCAGCCATTGAGCGCCGCTTTGGACCAGGGATCGAACGGTCACATCTTCGGGCAGGTCGTCCGGGTGTTCGAGCACAATACGCCAGATGAAAGACCATTGGTCTTTCTCTTCTTTGCCGGCCAACCAACGGCTGCCGAGTTGGATGAGAGACCGAACGGTCACGCCTTCAGGCAGGTCATTCGGGTATTCGAGCAGGACTTGCCAGATGAAAGCCCACGAGTCTTTGTCTTCCCTGCCGGACAGCCACTTAGCGCCGCATCGCAGCAGAAATTGGACGGTCACGCTTTTGGGCAGCTTGTTCGAGTGCTGAAGCAGGATTTGCCAGATGAAAGACCACGAGGTTTTGTCTTCCCTGCCGGGCAGCCAGTGGCTGCCAAGTTGGAGCAGAGATTTGACGGTCACGCCTTCGGGCAGGTCGTTTGGGCGCCGAAGCAGGACTTGCCAGACAAAAGACCACTGGTCTTTGTCTTCTTTACCAACCAGCCATTGAACGCCGAGTTGGAGCAGCGATTGGACGTTCACGCCTTCGGGCAGGTCGTCCGGGTGTTCAAGCAGGACACGCCAGACAAAAGCCCATTGGTCTTTGTCTTCTTTTCCAACCAGCCATTGAGCGCCAAGTTGGACCAGGGATTGGACGGTCATACCCTCTGGTAAATCATTCGGGTGCTGGAGCAGAATTTCCCAGACGAAAGACCACGGGTCTTTCTCTTCTTTGCCAACCAGCCACTGATTGCCGAGTCGGGTCAGAGATTGAACGGTTGCGCCTCCAGCCAGGTCGTTCGGGTGCTGAAACAGAGCTTGCCAAACGAAAGACCACTGATCGCTGTCTTCTCTGCCAACCAGCCAGTCAACGCCAAGTTGGACCAGGGATTGGGATGTCACGCCTTCGGGCAGGTCGTCCAGATGTTCGAGCAGGGCGCGCCAAACGAAAGACCACTGGTCGTTGTCTTCTTTACCAACCAGCCAGTCAACGCCGAGCCGGATCAGGGATTGGACGGCCACACTTTCAAGCAAGTCGTTCGAGTGCCAGAGTAGAGCTTCCCAGATGAATTTCCAGGCGTCTGTATGTTCCCTGCCGGGCAACCAATGAGCGCCAAGTTGGATCAGGGATTGGACGGTCGCGCCTTCGGGCAAGTCGTCCGGACGCTGCTGAAGCAGGGTTTGCCAGACGAAATCCCACTGGTCATTATCTTCTTTACCGGTCAGCCACTCAACGCCGAGTTGGAGCAGGGATTGGACGGTCACGCCTTTGGGCAGGTCATTCGAATGTTCGAGCACAATACGCCAGGCGAAAGACCACTGGTCGCTGTCTTCTTTGCCGGGCAGCCATTGAACGCCAAGTTGGATCAAAGATTGGACAGTCACATCTTCGGGCAGTTTGTTCGGGTGTTGAAGCAAGATTTGCCAGACGAAGACCCACGAGACTTTCTCTTCTTTGCCAGCCAACCAATGAGCGCCGCGTTGGATCAGAGATCGGAAGGTCACACCTTCGGGCAGGTCGTTCGGGTGCTGGAGCAGAACCTCCCAGACGAAGCTCCAGGCGTCTTTATGTTCCCTGCCAGACAACCATTGAACGCCAAGTTGGATAAGGGACTTGACGGTCACTCCTTTGGGCAGGTCATCCTTGTGTTGAAGCAGGGTTTGCCAGACGAAATCCCACGAGTCTTTATCCTCTTTTCCAGGCAGCCACTGAAGGCCGAGTTGGATCAGGGATCGAACGGTCACGCCTTCGGGCAGGTCATCCGGGTACTTGAGTAGAATTTCCCAAATGAATTTCCAGGAATCCGTATGTTCCCTGCCAGGCAACCAATGAGCGCCGATCTGGATCAGGGATTTGACATTCACGCCTTCGGAAAGCTCGTCTGGGTGCCGGAGCAAGGTTTGCCAGACGAAAGACCACGGGGCTTTATCTTCGTTGCCAGCCAGCCAGCGGACGCCAAATTGGGCCAGGGATTGGGCGGTCACGCCTTCGGGCAGGTCATCCGGATGCCGGAGTAGAATTTGCCAGACGAAAGACCATGAGACTTTGTCTTCGTTGCCAATCAGCCATTGAACGCCGGCCTGGATCAGGGATTTAACGGTCACGCCTTCGGGCAAATCGTCCGGGTGCTGGAATAGAATTTCCCAGACGAAGTTCCAGGCGTCTTTATGTTCTTTGCCAACCAGCCATTGAACACCAAGTTGGATCAGGGATTGGATGGTCACACCTTCTGGCAGGTCGTCCGGGTGCTGGAGCAGGGCTTCCCAGACAAATTCCCAAGAGTCTGTTTCTTCTCTGCCAGCCAGCCATTGAACGCCGAGTTGGGCCATGGATTGGACAGTCACGCCTTCGGGCAGCTTTTTCGGGTACTGAAGTAGAATTTCCCAGACGAAAGTCCAACCGGGGTCTTCCCAACGCGAATGATCTTGAAGCCAGCTTAAAGCCTTTTGGGAAAGAAATTTGTCCCCCGGCGCAGAGCGTTGCAGCTCTTCCCATAGGATACCCCAAAAACGATGTACATAGCCAGGATAACCGCTCGCTTTTTCACCGGTCGTGAGTTCAGGCAAATAATCGACGTCCGCCGGTAGTTCCATAAAAGCAAAATGACTGGTATGGTGAAGATGATCCTCGCCGCGTTCATCGACGATGCGAATGAAGTCATCTTTCTCTGCCGGCGCGTCCGGGATGACTTTATACACTTTTCGCTTGATAAGCGAGGTTTCATACCCGGTATTGTCAATACAAAGGACGAATTTCATATGTGTAGTTTAGCATTTCGGAGTGATATCGAAAGAATGAAATCCATAAGGATTTCTCTGATGGTGGGTTTATGGATTTTCAACCGGCGTAACAATCAAAGTAAAAAACCCATTCGTGGCCTGGAGGACGACCTTCGCTTTGCCGAAGGTCTTTTCGATCTCGCCCTTCTCGACGGCTTCTGGATAACTATCACGCACCCAATCTGCCGCTGCCTTGCCGCCGTGCGAGGTCATTTCGAGGAACAGGATCCATTCGGCGGTGGCAATCATGCTGTTTTCTTGCGACATATTGATTTTAAGTTCCGCCCTGAAAAGGTAAGGCTTGCCGACCAGGGTGATAGTGTCGAACCCATTCGTAGAGACGCCCTTTTGGGCGGGCTGACCGTCGACATCCGGGATATCGCTAAAGGTGAAATCGAAATTGTAAGCGCTGGTAACTTCGCTGGCTTTTACGCCCAGACCCGGGAGCGGCGTTGGGGTAAGCGTCGCCGTGCGAGTGGGTGTGAGCGTGGGCGTCAGCGTAGGAGTGGCTGTCGGCGTGGGCGTCAACGTGGGGGTGGACGTGGGCGTTAGCGTGGGGCCGAATAACTGCCCCGGGCCGCAGGCTGACATGAAGAAACAGGGCAGCAGCAACAAAATACACAAGGCTGTCTTCATTTTCATTGGGTGAATTCCCCTTTTACGGCGCAGTCAGCGAAAACGCGCCCAGGCAGGTGAAACCCACCGGCGCTTGCGGTTCTGTGAAAGAATATTCGTCGATGTAAAGCGTCACGGGTTTGCTCAAGCCGCTGATCTCGTAAGCGTCCAGGATCGTGTCGCCAGAGTCCAGGGAGCCGGTGCGGTTGTACGAGATCGGCTCGCCGTGCGGGCCGGCCAGGTTGTCCAGGTAGGCGCGTTCGCGCGGAGGGCCGCCAAAGTCATCGCCGCCGACTTTGATCGGGTTTTCTTGTGTATACCCGTAGGTTTTGTCGGTAGACACACATGCGCCTGTGGGTTGGGCATTCGCCTGGGTAAGGGTCGGCTCAAGCATGGGCGTATCGGTCGGGATGGGCGTGTCCGTCGGAGCCGGAGCGGGCGTCAACGTGGGCAGGGGCGTGTCCGACGGCTGCGCGGTCGGCGTGGGTGGCGGGGCGGCAATCCCGCAGGCCGATAAAACAACGGAAAACAATACAGCGATGGTCAGCAAAACATGGATTTTTTTCATTGGTTTGTCCTTTCCTGGGGGATCACCCCGTTGGTATGAAGGCTATTATAATGCCGCCGCTTTGCCATATAAAACAGCCTCCCGAAAAATATCTTCGGGAGCCTGTTGATACCTATTTCACGCGCACAAAGCGCCGCTTCCCCACCTGTAAAACGCCCGCGTGCGGGAAAAGCGCATCAAACTTTTCGAGCGTCTCACCGTCCAGCTTGACGCCCTTCTGGTCGATCATGCGCCGCCCGTCCGATTTGCTGGCCACCAGGCTGGCAGCCAGCAGCACCTCGATCACCGTCTGCCCCGGCTGGAGGGCGAACTCGGGCATCTCTGTGGGCACACTGCCCTGCTGGAACAGGCGCACAAAGGCTTCCTGCGCCGCATCGGCCTGCGCCGGGCTGTAGTAGATCGCCACCACCTCGTGGGCCAGCTTCATCTTGGCGTCGCGCGGGTGCGTCGCCCCGGACTGCAAACCCTGCTCGAAGGCCGCCACTTCCGCAGGCGTCCAGCGCGTCACCAGCTTGGAAAATTGCAGCATGGCCACATCCGGGATCGACATGACCTTGCCGTACATATCCTCCGGCGTCGAGTTGAGCGGGATGTGGTTGCCGAGCGACTTGCTCATCTTGACCACGCCGTCCGTGCCGGGCAGGATCGCCATGATGATGCCGATGTTGGGCTTGGCGTCCAGCGCGGTCATGATCTTGCGCCCGGCGGTGATGATGTTGAACAACTGGTCGGTGCCGCCCACCTGCACGTCAGCTTGCAACGCATAAGCGTCGTAACCCTGCATGATGGCGTAGAAAAACTCGTGCAGGTAGAGCGCATCCTCCGCGTCCCAGCGCTTGCGGAAGGCTTCGCGCGTCAGGAACTGCTGGATGGTAAAGTTCGAAGCCAGCTTGATCAAATCGCCAAAACTCAGCTTCGCCAACCACTCGTGGTTATAACGCAGGGTGGTCTTGCTCTCGTCCAGCACGCGGTAGGCCTGCTTTGCGTAGGTTTGGGCGTTCTCCAGCACCTGATCCAGGGTCAGCAGCGGACGCAGCTTGTCCTTGTCCGACGGATCGCCGATCAGCGAGGTATACGTGCCGATCAGGAAGGTCACATCGTGGCCCAAATCCTGGAACTGGCGCAGCTTGCGCATGGTGACGGTGTGACCGATGTGCAGGTCGGCGGTGCGCGGGTCGTAACCGCAGTAAATGCGCAGCTTGCGCCCCTCCTTCTCGGCGTCAATCAGGCGCTGGCGCAGTTCGTTCTCCATGGTTTTGTGCAGGCTCTCGTCACCGTATTCGGTGCCCTGCATCAACAGTTCGACTTGCTCATTAATATCCATATCTCTCTCTCCTGGAATAAAAACGCGCCTGCTGGCGCGATAGCGCAGGCGCGGCGCATCCTCCACAGCAGGGGCCAAAATCAAATTTGATAGGTGTATCCGCTGAAAATCATGCGCCTATTATACAGCAAAAGAAAAGCATCTTCCCAATAATTTGGGACAAGCGGCAGTCACTTATTCCATTTGAATATACTAGAAAAATATGATAAATATTGACAGTTTCACCCAAATTTGCTATAATGCGGCCCTCACTGCAAGGCATTGGATTTTAGCGTTTAGAGAAAAGCTTGAGCCATCGCGCGCCTGTTTCTTTCGAATCCAACAGCGAAAATCCAACATCTACCCACTAAACGGAGCGACCATGTCTGAGTTAGTCATCAAAAACCTGCACGTCAGCATCGAGGGCAAGGAAATTCTAAAAGGCGTTGACCTGACGGTCAAGCAAGGTGAAACCCACGCCATCATGGGCCCCAACGGCACCGGCAAATCCACACTGGCTTACACCTTGATGGGCCATCCGAATTACACCGTCACCGAGGGCGAAGTCTCGTTCAAGGGCCAAAACCTGCTTGAATTGAAACCGGACGAACGTTCGCGCGCCGGGATTTTCCTGGCCTTCCAGTACCCCGTCTCCATCCCCGGCGTAACCGTAGCCAACTTCCTGCGCACGGCCGTCAACGCCCGCCGGCGCGCCGCAAACCCCGAAGACAAAGGCGTCCCGATCCCTGAGTTCCGCAAAATGCTCAAAGAACGCATGGGACTGCTCAAGATGGACGCGGCCTTCGCCGGGCGTTACCTTAACGACGGCTTTTCCGGCGGCGAGAAGAAACGCGCCGAAATTTTGCAGATGGCCACCCTCAAACCGGAGATCGCCATCCTCGACGAGACCGACTCCGGCCTGGATATCGACGCGCTGCGCATCGTCGCCGAGGGCGTCAACGCCTTGAGCGGCCCCGACTTGGGCACGTTGGTCATCACCCACTACCAGCGTTTGCTCGACTACATCAAGCCGCACTTTGTCCACATCATGCTGGATGGCCGCATCGTCGAATCAGGCGGCCCCGACTTGGCGCTGCACCTCGAAGAGCAGGGCTACGATTGGGTGCGCGAAAAATACGAAGAAGTTGCTTAGTGCTTGGAGAAAAGAGCGTAGAGAATAGCCAAAGCTTTGCTTTAACGGTATCACTTCTCTCTGCTCACTACTCCCCGGAGGTATACCATGACTGAAGACGCCAAACTTTTGGAAGATATCGGCGATTACAAGTACGGTTTTCACGACCCCGAGAACTCCGTATTCAAGTCCGAGCGCGGACTGAACCGCCAAGTGGTCGAAAACATCTCGCGCATGAAGCAAGAACCGCAGTGGATGCTCGACTTCCGCCTCAAGGCGCTGGAGCATTTTTTGGCGCGTCCCATGCCGAAATGGGGACCGCCGCTCGACGCGCTTGATCTGGACAACATTTTCTACTACGTCAAACCCACCCAGAAAAGCGAAAAATCCTGGGACGACGTCCCGGATGACATCAAGAACACCTTCGACAAACTGGGCATCCCCGAAGCCGAGCAAAAATTCCTGGCGGGCGTAGGCGCGCAGTACGATTCCGAGATGGTCTACCACTCGATCCTTGAGCACCTCGATAAACTGGGCGTCATCTTCCTGTCGATCGAAGACGGCCTGAAACAACACCCCGACCTGTTCCGCGAATACTTCGGCACGGTCATCCCGATCGAAGACAACAAATTCGCCGCGCTCAACAGCGCCGTCTGGTCGGGCGGCTCGTTCGTGTACGTGCCCAAAGGCGTCAAGGTCGATCTGCCCTTGCAAGCCTACTTCCGCCTGAACACGGCCAACGTCGGCCAGTTCGAGCGCACGCTGATTATCCTCGACGAGGGCGCTTCAGCACACTATGTCGAGGGCTGCACAGCACCTATCGCCACCACCAACTCCTTCCACAGCGGCGTGATCGAGATCATTGTCAAAAAAGGCGCGCGCTCGCGCTACTCGACCATCCAGAACTGGTCCACCAACGTCTTCAACCTGGTTACGCAACGCGCCAAAGTCTACGCCAACGGCACCCATGAATGGGTGGACGCCAACCTCGGCTCCAAGCTCACCATGAAATACCCATCCTGCTACCTGATGGAACCCGGCGCGCACGGCGAAATGCTTTCACTGGCCTTCGCCGCAGCCGGGCAAATCCAGGATGCAGGCACGAAGATGGTGCATTTTGCGCCTAACACCACCAGCAAAGTCATGTCCAAATCCATCTCCAAATCCGGCGGGCGCACTTCCTTCCGCGGCCTGCTCAAAGTCTACAAAGGCGCAAAAGGCGCAAAATCCAGCGTGGTCTGTGACGCGCTGCTGCTCGACCCCGCATCCCGTTCCGATACCTACCCCACCATCGAAATCGACGAAGATGATGTGTCCATCGGCCACGAAGCCTCGGTCTCGAAAGTCGGCGAAGAACAGCTCTTCTATCTGATGAGCCGCGGCCTGAGCGAAGAAGAATCCACCACCATGGTCGTTTCAGGCTTCATCGAGCCGCTCGTCAAAGAACTGCCTATGGAATACGCCGTCGAAATGAACCGGTTGATCCAATTACAGATGGAAGGAAGTATCGGGTAAAACAAATACGGAATACGCACCACGCAATACGTATTGCGTATTCCGTATAAACCGAGAATGCCGACATGGAAGAAAAACCCAAAGTAGTCATAAGCCGCACGCGACGGGCCGAAACCGCCGCACGAGATTTCACCTTCGCTGAAAGCGACCGCGCCGCAGGTGGGGCTGCGCTCGCATCCTACCGCACCCGCGCCTTTAACGCGTTTAAGCGGCTGTCCCTGCCTGTCAGCACCGAAGAAGCCTGGCGTCGCACCGACATCCACACCCTGCCCGTCGACCTCTTCAGACTCCCGCAGCCTGACGCCTACCTCGACTTATCTCCCATCCCCGAAGGTTTGCTCAAACCCCTGGTCACGACCCCTGATAATTCCGGGGCAGGCCAGCACGGCGGGCAGATCATCCTGCTGCCGGGCGGCGCAAAAGTGGAACTGGACGCGAAACTCGCCCAAAAAGGCGTGATCTTTACCGATCTACAAACCGCCATCCAAAAGCATCCCGACCTGGTGGCCCAGATGCTTGGGCAGACGGTCAATGTCGAAGAAGGCAAGTTCTCGGCCCTGGTGGGCGCTTTCGCCCAAAGCGGCGTGGTGCTCTACGTCCCCAAAGGCGTCACCGTCGAAGAGCCGTTCCACTCCGTGCTCTGGGGGCCGGGCGAAAACCTGGCGCACATCTCGCACCTGCTGGTCTGGATCGACGAGGGCGCCTCCGCCACCTACGTCCACGAATCGGCCTCGACAACCGAATCCAAATCACAGTCCATGCACGCCGGGATTGTCGAAATCAAAGTCGGCAATGACGCCAATTTCAAGTTTGTTGAGTTACAATCCTGGGGCCAAAACGTCTGGAACTTCAGCCACGAGCGCATCCGCGTCGAACGCGGCGGCAACCTCGATTGGATCTTTGGCGCAGTTGGCTCGCGCCTGACCAAAAACTTCTCCGAGCTTGATCTGGTCGGGGAAGGCGCAACGGGGCGCATGTCGGGCTTTTACTTCACCGACGGTTCCCAGCACCTCGACCACGATACCCAGCAAAACCACCTCGCGCCGCACACCACCAGCGACTTGCTCTTCAAAGGCGCACTCAAGGGCAAGAGCCGCTCGGTCTGGCAGGGCATGATCTACGTGGCCCCCGGCGCGCAAAAAACCGACGGCTACCAGGCCAACCGCAACCTGGTGCTTAGCGAAGGCGCGCGCGCCGATTCGATCCCCGGCCTCGAAATTTTGGCCGACGACGTGCGCTGCACCCACGGCGCAACGGTCGGCAAACTGGAACAAGAGCCGCTATTCTACCTCGAGTCGCGCGGCATCCCACCCAATGACGCCGAGCGCATCATGGTGGAAGGGTTCTTCGACCCCATCATGCAGCGTATTCCTTTTGAGGGCGTCCGCGAACGTTTTCAACAGGCGATTCTGGACAAGATGCAAGCTTAAGCTTCGGCCAATATCAGAAAATGACCCTTACCCCATCCCCAACCAGGCAGGGGACGCGGTCTGTTTGTTGAAAAAATTCATCTATAATTGAGGCAAGTTATGAAAACACCAACAACCGTGCGCCCGAATGGCCCCGTCACCGGGGAGATCAAGCGAAAAGTGCGAGGAGGTTCCATGGCCTATACTTTTATGCGTTCACCTGATTTTGAAATCGGTTTCGAAGTTGGCGAGACGGTCGAAGCCTTCTGCGACCACGAGAAAAACACCGATCGCATCCGCGGCTGGTTGAAAGGCATCGTCGTCCAGGTCGACAACAAGATGGTGGCGGTGCAGTTCCGCTCCAATGTCTTCCTGACCGACGGCTGGATGGTGCCGGACCGCATCCTGTGGTACCCCACCAATTCCGGGCAGATCCGCCCCATCCAGAAGAAATCGACCAAGAAGGAAATTCCAGACTATTAGTGAGCAGATGAGTAGAGAATAGTAAAAAGGCAAATCTCTACTCACTACTCTCTATTCTCTACTCGCTATGGATATTCAACGCATCCGCGCCGATTTTCCGATCCTGGGCAGGGACATCTACCCGGGGATTCCGCTCGTCTATCTGGATTCAACCGCCACCTCCCAGAAGCCTGTGGAAGTGCTTGCCGTCATGGACGATTTCTATAGTCGTTCGAACGCCAACATCCATCGCGGCGTACACGCCCTGGCCGAGCGCGCCACGGCGCTCTATGAGCAGGCGCGCGAGTCGGTTGCGCGCTTCATCAACGCCCCTTCCCCTCGACAGGTGATCTACACCCGCAACACCACCGAGTCGATCAACCTGGTGGCCTACACCTGGGCGCGCGCCAACCTCAAAGCCAACGACCTGGTCATCCTGACCGAGATGGAGCACCACTCCAACCTGGTGCCCTGGCATATCCTGGCCGCCGAGCGCGGCATCCGCCTGGAGTTTATCCCGGTCACGGACGACGGTCTGCTCGACCTGGACGAATACAAAAAGCTGCTCACGCAGGGGCCGAAACTCGTCTCATTCACGCACATGTCGAACGTGCTGGGCACGATCACTCCCGCAAAAGAAATCATCGCACTGGCACACGCCGCCGGGGCGCTGGCCCTGCTGGACGGGGCGCAATCGGTGCCGCACTTCAAAGTCGACGTTCAGGCGCTGGATGTGGATTTCCTGGCCTTTTCGGCGCACAAGATGGTCGGCCCCACCGGCATCGGCGCGCTGTATGGCAGGCAGGCTATCCTCGAGGCCATGCCACCCTTCATGGGCGGCGGCGACATGATCAAGGAAGTCAAGCTGCGCTCCTTCCGTCCCAACGAGCTGCCCTATAAGTTCGAAGCCGGCACCCCGGCGATTGCCGAAGCCGTCGGCTTTGGCGCTGCCGCAAAATACCTGAGCGCCATCGGCATGGACGCCATCGCCGCGCACGAGCACGAGATCACAGAATACGCGCTCGAGCGGCTGGAAGAAATTCCGGGGTTGAGGCTCTTCGGGCCGGCGGCAAAGGATAAGGGTGGAGTCGCCGCGTTCACGCTGGAAGGCGTCCACCCGCACGACGTCGCCCAAATCCTCGACCAGGATGGCATTGCCATACGCGCCGGCCATCACTGCGCCCAGCCGTTGCACGAAAAGTTTGGCATCACAGCCACCTCGCGCGCCAGTTTTTACCTTTACACCACCGCCGGCGAAGTGGACAAGCTGGTGGATGGAATTTACAAAGTCAAGAAAACTTTTGCGTAAAAGATTAAAGGCAGTAGCGCATAACTTGCTTTACTTACCGGACAACAACTCTGGTAATCAGCCCGTAAGTCGGGATTAAGCCCGACTTACGGGCTGGGACCACCCAATTGCTGAAGACCCAAAACTTTATCGAGGTCCGCAAGTCAAATATAAAATAGCAAGTTATGCGGTAGTGCGATTAAAATTTTAACCACAAGGAACACCAAGATACACAAAGGAAAGCCTTAAAAGCTCTTCTACGTGTTCCTTCGTGGACTTCGTGTCAAGCTCTTAAAACGGTGAATCATGGACGACCTCTACCGCGAACTCATCATCGAACACTACAAAAACCCGTCGTACCGCGGGCATCTTGAACCGCACGATATCTTCTTCGAAGACAGCAATCCGCTGTGCGGCGACCACATCCAGATCGAGTTGCGCGTGGACGAGAACGGCGCAGTCAGCGACGCCCGTTTCGACGGTCACGGCTGCGCCATCTCGCAGGCCTCTGCCGATCTGTTGATCGAATCGGTCATCGGCAAACCACTGGACGAAGTCAAGAAACTCAACCGCCAGGACGTGCTCGACCTGCTGGGCATCGAACTTGGCCCGGTGCGCCTGAAATGCGCGCTGCTTTCGCTCAAGGTGCTCAAGGCCGGGGTGTATGGTTTGGGGGAAAGCAGTGATGAACTGGTGGAGTAAGATTAAGAAAACAGCTTTTTTTGTATTGTTCTTTTTGTTCTTGGGTTTTATGGCGTATATTATTCTTCTCGGCCCACTTACTTTTGCTGGTAAAAAGTTTTGCACATTATTGGGGGCTTTAGGAACCGGCATTGATGTTCGATTTTCCCACACCGAGATGCCAAAGTCATACGAAATTGTCGTAAACTCTCCGGGAGGCGCGCAAAAGATCATATGCCCAAACGGCGGCGCCACCAGTGAATATTCAAGCAAATGCACCGGCGGCGGCGCTTTTATTGCTGACAGCTTCGATTATCCCCCGGAAGACTATTCGGTTACGGTTCACGCAAACGACAAGACTTTTACCCAGAAAATGGACCCCGGCTCTTGTCTGGACGCCAGCAGTGTAAACGGGAAAGGCTGTCCTCCATTCTGTTATCGTTCCAGCGTAACCATTGATCTATCTCCCTAAAGAGTAACCTATGTTTAATTACACTACCCTTGATCCATGCAGGCATTGAAATCACGCGGCGTTATCGCGCTTGAAATACTGTTGATTATTTGCCTGGTGTTGGTGGTATTGATCCCTGCCAGCCCGGCCAGGCAGCCGTTCCCTTCGCGCGATTCTGGCGTCTTCCTGTACGTTGGCTGGCGCATCTTGAACGGCGAATTGCCTTATCTCAACGTCTGGGACCATAAACCCCCGGTCATTTATTACCTGGATGCGCTTGGCCTGAGTCTGACGCCCGGCTCCAACTGGGGCGTGTGGTGGATCGAGGCGCTGCTGCTTTTGATTGCGGCGGCGCTTTTCTACGCCCTGGTGAAGCGCTTGTTCGGCCTGTTCCCGGCCATCCTGGCGTCATTTTTCTGGCTGTTTACATTGCTTTATATCCTCGCCGGGGGCAACCTGACGGAAGAATACCCCCTGGCAATGCAGTGCGGCGCGCTGTTTTTGTTTTACGTTGCAGAACGCGACGGGAAATACGGCTGGCGGGGATTTTTAATCGGCCTCCTGGCGGGCCTGACCTTTTTCACACGCCAGACTTCGATCGGGATTGTCCTGGCGATCGGGATTTACCTGCTGGTTACCCGGCTGTGGAAGCACGACTTTCGCAAGCTGGCGCGCGATCTCCTCCCGATCCTGGCCGGCGGCCTGCTGGTCGTGGCCGTGATCGCCGTTTATTTCAAAGCAAACGGGGCGCTGGGCCGCCTGTGGGACAACGCCTTCCTGTACAATTTCGCTTATGCGGGTGAGCGCAACAGCGCCGACCGTTTTTCGGCTTTACTGGCAGGCATGAACTTGCTGGCGAACGTCGGCCTGGCGCAACTCGCCATGTTTGGCTGGGCCGCCAGCCTGATGATTCTTCTTTTCAAGCGGGAGCATTTCCCGCCGCCGTTGCGCGCTTTTTTGTGGATGGCGGTGATCGCCATGCCGTTGGAAATTGCGCTGGTCAGCGTGGGCGGACGCCCGCGCGCGCCGTATTTTATCGCCGTGCTGCCGGTCTTTGCGGTTTTTAGCGGGATGAGCCTGGGGCTGCTGTTCGACTCACTCGCACAGTATGGAATCCCCCGGGTGGCGGTCGCGCTCACAGCAACGGTGCTCGGCCTGACGCTGTGCGCCGTCACCTATAACGACTACGTCGAGATCGACGACGTCAGCCCAAGCGCCATCCGGGCGCTGGCCCTGACGAGTTATATCGACAGGACTACCGGCCCGCAGGACAGCGTCTTGATGTGGGGCGCCGAGAGCGCCTATAACTTTATGTCCCGGCGGCGCAGCCCCACCCGTTTTGTGTATCAGTATGATCTGTATGCATATTCCGACCGGAAAAGCGCGACGGAGTTCCTGGACGACATCCTGACACAAAAACCGCAACTGATTATTTTGACCGCCCCCGATAAAAAACTGAATGACCGTCACTTTGCCTATCGCGCCGCAGACACCGGCGCTTTGATGGCGCAAGTGCAGGCGCTGTATGCGCCGGTCCAGGCGAGTCAATTTGCCGGTTGGGCGATTTACAGACTGAAAGGGAAGTGAAATTCAATGTTTAATTACACTCAGTTCGAAGCATCGAAAATCGAATACGTCGAGATCGGCCCTGCCGACCTGGCGAACGGCGAGCGCCTGTTCGTCGAAATCGCCGACCGGCCCATCGTGGTCTTCAACATTGCCGGGATGTATTACGCCATCGGCGACGTCTGCACGCACGACGAAGGCCCGCTCGGCGACGGCGACCTGGAAGACTTCAACGTGGTCTGCCCGCGCCACGGCGCAACCTTCGACGCGCGCAGCGGCAAGGCAACCGGCATGCCTGCCGTGGTGGATATTCCCGCGTACCCGGTGCGGGTGGTGAATGGAAATTTGGAGATTGGGGTTCCGAAGGTTTGACAGTGGGTGAAAACTGAACGATAATTGCAAAGAATAGCAGGGAATACGCTGCAATCAATTCTGGCAGCGTACTACAAAGAATCCAACCCCAATATTTAGAGATGAAAACGATTGGGAGGGCCTAATGAAAGTTTTATACATCGCAACCGAATGTAAACCGTATTCCAAAGTTGGCGGCGTTGGGGATGTAGCGGCCGAACTTCCCGTAGCATTAAAAGAACAGGGTGTTGATATTGAAATTGTCACACCGCTATACGGGTCGACAAGCCCTGATCTGTATGACAATTCACCTTACGGTGAATATAAGCTTTCTTATCAAGGCAAAGATGAAATCGTTCAAATCCACCATGGGCAAATAAAAGGGGTCCCGGTTAACCTCCTTAGAAATCCCACGTATTTTGAGGGGAAATATGGCACGCCCTATATTTTCAGTCCTACGATTCCCTTTTACGATGACCTGTTACGTTTTTCATTCTTCTCTGAGGCTTGTCTTTGGCTCATTAATGAGAAGAAGCCCGATATTGTTCATATCAATGATTGGGCTTTGGGCTATCTGTTCGGCCGAATGTTTGGCGAAAAGATGCCCCAAAAGCGCGTGTTAACGGTCCACAACATCGGTTATCAGGGCAACGTGGGCAAAGATACAATTCGAGGTTGGGACATCGAGCGCCTGCTAAACAACGACGCCACAAGTCAGATGTTTACGGACCCGCGCGTTGAATGGAACAGCATCAACCCCTTAAGGCTGGCGCTGGAACTTTCGGACATGGTAAACACCGTAAGCCCTGGTTACTGCATGGAGATCACCCAGCCGGAAGACCAAAGTCGTTACTTTGAAGGTGGAAAAGGCCTGCACGAAATTGCCAAAAGATTATGTGAACAGGGAAAGTTAATTGGCATACTAAACGGCTTCGTCTATAACGCCAAACCAACCGATAAGCGTTTCTTGCGCACCCTGGAAGAAAAAGCAGAGATGAAGCAGATCATCTCTCAAACTTTTCAAACCCCGGAAGCTTTCCTCTTGGGATTTGTCGGACGTCTTGCAGAACAGAAATTCAAGCTTTTAGCCGAGATGGTTGACGGGAAAACCGTTATAGAACACCTCCTCGATATACCGGGGGTGAATATCGCCTTCCTGGGCACAGGAGCGCCTGAGTATGAAAACCTGTTGCGCCGGCTAAGTGGACGCAGGAATTGCGCTGTCTCCATTTGCTTTGACGCCGCCAGGGCCAAACAAATCAGTTTGGGAAGCGACGTTTTTCTGATGCCAAGCCTGTATGAGCCGTGCGGCATTACGCAGATGGAATCGTTGAGCAATGCCACCCCGCCGTTGGTGAGATGGACAGGCGGGTTATTGGATACCGTAAAGCCCTACACTGACAGCGACGGCACCGGATTCGGTTTTGACGGTTCGAGGCGGGATGAAGTTTTGACCAATTTAATTAAAGCAGTAATCGATGCCAGGGATTATTATCAACAGGATAAGCCCGGCTTCGAACAACTCCTGCGCCGCGGTTTCAGAACGAGATTTAGCTGGGCGCAAAGCGCCAGGGAATATATCCAGAAGCTTTACGAGCCGGTGATGGGTTAGAGACGCATAAAAGACAGTCTGCCCGCGCCCCGGCGCAACCTTCGACGCGCGCAGCGGCAAAAAGCCACCGGCATGCCCACCGTGGTGGATATTCCCGCTTACCCGGTGCGGATGGCGGAGGGGAAGCTGGAGATTAGGGTTCCGAAAGATGAAGGGTGAAAGTTTAAAAACTTAAAGGGCAGTAGCGCATAACTTGCTTTTCTTGCTAGACAAAAACTCTGGTAATCAGCCCGTCGTCGGGAGTAATCCCGACTGACGGGCTGGGGCCACCCAATTGCTGAAGACCCAAAGCTTTCATGGCCAGCGCCAACGCCGCGCCACAACCTACACCTTAAACGGATTAAAGTCCGTCTCCCTGTCGTAATAATCTTCGCTTTCGGCGCGCTTCAGGAAACCAACCGCAGCGTAGGTGGCCGGGGTCATCAGGGCTTCAATGGCGCACTTGAACAGGTAGTTGGTCAGCGTCAACGTGAGGAACAGACTCCAGGGGAAAACGCCAAAGAGCGAGGCCACGCTCACGAAAACGGCAGAATCCACCAGTTCGCCGACCAGGGTGCTGCCAATGGTGCGCGTCCACAGGTAGCGGCCATCCGTCCAGATTTTCATTTTTGCCAGCACGAAAGAATTGGAAAACTCCCCCGACCAGAACCCGGCCAACGAGCCGAGCACGATCCCGCCGCTGGCCATGCCGCCCAGGATGGCGGTGTAAGCTGCGTCCCCGGCGTAGCTCTGCCAGGTGGCCTCGCCCGGCAGGTTCTGGAGCACCCAGAATACGACCGCCGAAAGCGCCAGGCAGAAGAAACCCGTCCAGATCACGCGGCGCGAACGCTTGTAGCCGTAGACTTCCGTCAGGATGTCGCCAAAAATGTAACTGACAGGGAAAAGGATGGTGCCCCCATCGAAGGCCATCTTTACGCCCAAGACGCTGAAACGCAAATCCACGATCTTGGCCGAGGATGCCACGTTGCTGACCACGAGCACGGTCACAAAGACGGCCATGATCAGGTCGAAATAACGGAACTGCCTTTCTGTATTCACTTGTTGCTCCTTGTTTTGATTAGCGCCGGGCCAAGCCCGAACGCAAGCGGGAGGACTGCGACCGCAATTACAGTGTTCAGTGTTCAGTGTTCAGTAATCGGTGGCTACTGCACACTGAACACTGCACACTGAACACTGATTACTGGCTACTCACTTTCTTGATCATCCTGCAAAACGAGCACTCGCCGGTGGACGACGTCGACTGACCGCAAACCGGACAGGCGTTCAAGACCGGGCGGATGGTCTCCGGCTCGACGAACATGCCGTTGCTCTTGGCTTCAAGGTACGAAATGTAAAAAACCATCTTCGCGCCGGGACGGTCGTTTTCGAGTTTGTTGAGCAATTCCTTATAGTAAATCGAAGTCGAGCCGACGGAAAACGGGCATTCTTCATAGATATACTCGATGCCGCGCAGGACGGCGTAGGCCGCCATTTCCTTCTCGTAAAAGCGGCACAAGGGCTTGACCTTGCGCGCCAGCCCGTCGCGTTCGGGCAGCACCGGCCACTGGCGCGAGAGAAAGTCGGCGGACCATGAAAGCGTATTGCCAAACAAGACGGCTGCTTCATCATCCAGGTTGTGGCCGGTAGCCAGCACGTCGTAGCCCATGTCGCGGGCCACGCGGTTTAACTCGTGGCGCTTGACCACGCCGCACACCGAGCAAGGTTTGCCCCGTCCGCGCTTTGAGTTGTCGGCCAACACCGGGATACTATGGCCGTACGTTTTTTCGATATCGACCACGTGCAGCTTGAGTCCGCGTTCGGCGGCAAATTTCTCGGTTAAACGGTGCGACTCGTTCGAGTAGCCCAGGCCGCTTTCGGAGGGCGGGTTAATCCCTAAGCCAAGATACAGCCCGTCGGCCTGGTAGCCCAGGCGCAGGAGAATATCCCACAGCGAAAGCGAATCCTTGCCGCCCGAAACCGCCACCAAAATTTTCTCGTCCGGGCCGAACATGCGGTACTTTTTGATAAAGCGCGCCGTCTGGTCGGGGAGCCAATCCAGGAAGTGTTCCTTGCACAGGGCCAGCCGGTGCTGCTTCAGGTTGACGACGGCTTTCCCGCCGCAAGTTTTACATTTCATATCCACCCGAAATTACCGCAATCAGCCGGATCACGTCGCCGTCCTTGAGTATCTCGTCTTCAAGGATCATTTCGCCGCCGCGTGTGGCGATGACCGCTTCGGGCAGGATGCCGGCTTTTTTGAGCGCATCGAGCAAGTTCATGCCCGGCCTGACTTCCACTTCTTTATCACGTAAAACCAATTTAACAGTCATGTCAACTCCTGGAGCGCCGATTCTACCATGAGCAAGGATATAATAACCCCAGCCCGTAAGTCGAAATGAATTTCGACCTACAGACCGCAGGAAACCAATTTACCGCAAAAGTGGAGAGCGCGATGGCCCATAACCAAAAAATCGGGCGCTGGGGCGAAGAGATGGCCGCAGCCTATTTGCAGGAACGCGGCTATGAAATTGTCGAGAAAAACGCCCGGACTCCCTGCGGGGAAATCGACCTGGTGGCCCGCCGCGACGGGCTGACCGTTTTCGTGGAGGTCAAAACCCGCACGTCCCGCCGCTTTGGCCTGCCCGAAGAAGCGATCACGCCCCGCAAACAAGCCCACATGCTGGCCGCCGCCGAACATTACGCCGCCGAGCACGAAATCGACTCGTGGCAGGCGGATGTGTTGGCGGTTGAAGGCCAGCCCGGCAAAACCCCATCCATTGAACATTTTGAGAATGTATTATCGTAGTTGGCGTTGAAGGAATAAAATGTCACCAGAAATCAAAATCAAAATGGATCACGGCTCATTCATTAAGTCCACTGATGGAAAAATAACGCTTGGGGGAGGATGGTGCATCATGTGGATATTGGTTGGTTGCATGGGTTTGGCAACACTCGGTATGGTAACCTTAATAATTTTCAACGTGATCGACCTTTTTCACTCCAATGGTCAACCAAAATTGGAAACAATCGCTGAACCATTGGCAACCACCCTGTTTTTTGGGTTGGCAACCTTCTATTTGTTCCAAAATTCAAAGAGAGGGTCTATCACAATCGACCCTGTGACCAGACTTATAAATAACGGAAACCGTGAAATTTCATTTGCCGAGGTAGACACAGTAATTTCTCAGACAAGACCAATGCCTGTGATAGAAGGAATGGTTGTTGTCACATTCATCATGGTTCTTAGGGCAAATGAACGGGTGAACATTGGAAGCATATCTGGTCAGCCGAGGAAGCTTAATGAACGCACGAGACAAATATTAACCGTCTTAAATGGCACGATAAAAAATCAGACGCATGACGAATTAAGGGTAAATCTGTGAATGGGTCTTCTCACGAAAGGTTAAGGATACCCGACACTTTGGCACGCCCTCCCCTGATCGTGATCGTCGGCCCCACCGCCGTCGGCAAAACCGAACTGGGCATCCAACTCGCCGAGCGCCTGGACGGGGAAATCGTCTCGGCTGATTCGCGCCTGTTTTATCGCGGCATGGACATCGGCACGGCCAAACCGTCCGCCGCGGAAATGGCGCGGGCGCGGCACCACCTGATCGACGTGGCAGACCCCGACGAAAACTGGTCTCTGTCCGTTTTCCAGGCAGCCGCCCGCGAGGCGATTGACGACACCCACCGCCGCGGAAAGCTGCCCTTCCTGGTGGGCGGCACGGGACAATACGTCCGCGCCGTGACCGAAGGCTGGACGCCGCCCGAAGTCATCCCCAACCCGCAACTGCGTTCCGCGTTGGAAGCTTTGGCGCAGGAATACGGCCCTTATTGGTTACACGACAAATTAAGGGTAATCGATCCAGCCGCCGCCGAAAAGATCGACGCGCGCAACGTCCGGCGCACGGTGCGGGCGTTGGAGGTGATCTTCATCACCGGGCGGCGCTTTTCGGCCCAGGGCGGCGTATCCGACTCACCATATCGGTTGACAAGCGTCGGGTTGATGCGTCCGCGCCCGGAGTTGTATGCGCGCGTCGACCAGCGCATCGAGTCGATGTTCGCCAACGGCCTGTTAAACGAAGTCCAAACGCTGCTCGACAAAGGTTATTCCCCCACCCTGCCGACCCTCTCGGCCATCGGATACCGGGAGTGCGTGGCCGTGCTGCAAGGCGCAATAACGCTCGACGAAGCCAAAACCCAGATCAAAAAAATGACGCGCATCTTCGTGCGCCGCCAGGGTAACTGGTTCAAGGAAAACGACCCCCAGATCGCCTGGTTTGAAATGGGGGCAGGAACTGCCGCAGAAGTGGAGACCTATCTGCGTAAAACACTCATCGAAGGTGGCTGACGCTGCCCAGTTTGGGGTTAAACCCCAAACTGAGCGTACGCTAAAAAGGTATTGTGTAAATGGCAATTTCAAATCAGTTTGAAAACCCCCTGGAACGTCGCTATCAGGGTGAGCACCCGTTACGCACACTATGGTATTTGTACGACCCGGAGCGCAAGAGGCTGGCGTTGGCGCTGGCGCTTTTCATCGTCAAGCACAGCCCGGTTTGGGTCCTGCCGCTGCTGACCGCCAACATCATCGACGTGATGGTCAACCGCCTGCCGCTGTCCCAGATGGGATTGAACGCCGCCGTGCTGGCAATCTTGCTGCTGCAAAACGTGCCGATGAATTTTTTCTACGTCCGTTACCTGAGCCTGGCGGTGCGCTCGGTGGAGATGCGCCTGCGCTCGGCCATCTGCCTGCGCCTGCAACACCTGTCCATCGGCTACTATACGCGCATCAGCGCCGGCGTGCTGCAAACCAAGGTGGTGCGCGACGTGGAAAACCTGGAACAGATGGTGCGCCAGTTGTTCGACGGCGGCGCAGCGGCCATTAGCAACATGCTTGGCGCGCTGGTCATCACCGCCATCCGCGCGCCGGCCTTCCTGCCGTTTTTCCTGCTGGTCGTGCCGGTTGCCGCGCTGCTGGTGACAAGCCTGCGCGGACGGCTGACTTCGCGCAACAAGATGTTCCGTGAAGAAGTGGAGCGCATGGCAGCCCGCACGGCTGAAATGACCCACCTGATCCCGATCACGCGCGCGCACGGCCTGGAACAGGACGAAATGGCGCGCATGGAGCAAACCTTTACGCATCTCCAGACCGTGGGACTGGAACTGGACGCGATCAACGCCTGGTTTGGCTCGTTATCGTGGGCCACCTTCAACCTTTTCAACGGGCTGTGCCTGGTGGCCGCAGCCTGGGCGGCTTATACAGGGGTTGGGGCCATCACCACCGGCGACGTGGTCATGCTGTCCAGCTATTTCAGCAGCCTGACCAGCGCACTGATGACGCTGGTGGCGCTGATGCCGGTCATCACCAAAGGTCTCGAGTCGGTGCGCTCGATTGGCGAAGTGCTCGAATCGCCCGACCTGGAACACAACGAAGGCAAAAAACCGGTGGAAAGCGTCCGCGGCGAATTCATTTTCGACGGCGTCGATTTTCAATACCCCGACAGCAACGCGGCTGCCATTCACAACTTGCAATTACAGGTTGCCCCCGGCGAGACCATCGCGCTGGTGGGGCCGTCGGGCGCGGGCAAATCGACCGTAATCAACCTGGTGGTCGGATTCATCCGGCCCAGCGCCGGGCGCATTTTGCTCGACGGCAAAGACATGGAAAGCCTCGACCTGCGCAGCTATCGCCGCTTCCTGTCGGTTGTGCCGCAGGAATCGATCCTTTTCGAAGGCACAGTGCGCGAAAACGTCACCTACGGGCTAAAAAGCGTCAGCGAGGAAACCATCCGGGCCGCCTTGCGCGACGCCAACGCGCTGGACTTTGTGGAGCAACTCCCCGAAGGGCTGGACACGCACATCGGCGAACGCGGCGCGAAACTCTCCGGCGGACAGCGCCAGCGCCTGGCAATCACCCGCGCCCTGATCCGCAACCCCAAAGTGCTGGTGCTCGACGAAGCCACCTCGGCGCTCGACACCGAAAGCGAGAGCCTGATCCAGGAAGCGCTGGCGCGGCTGATGCGCGGACGCACGACCTTCGTCGTGGCGCACCGCCTATCCACCATCCGCAACGCCAGCCGCATCGTCGTGCTGGACGACGGGGCCATGACCGAAATCGGCACGCACACCGAATTGATGGCGCGCGGCGGGTTGTATGCGCGGTTGAATACAATGCAGGGCAGTTAAAATATTGCGTGTTGCGTATTCCGTAAACCTATGAAACGGGACACGCAACACGCAATATGGACTTCGTTCAACTCGCGCCAAGCGCACCATCAAATCCCCACAAACGCCCTCTCCGCCGCCGCAACCGTCGCGGCGATGACTTCGGCGGTGTGGGCCGTCGAAATAAAACCGGCTTCGAACTGCGAAGGGGCCAGGTAGACGCCATTTTCGAGCATTTTTTGGAAAAACTTCCCGAAGCGGACGGTATCCACCGTTTTGACAGTTTCCCAGTTGGTGGGCCTGGTCCCGCTAAAAAAGGTGGTAAACATCGTCCCCACCCGTGTCTGTTGCACCGTTACACCGGCTTTTTGCGCCGCTGTAGCGATCCCCGTTTCCAGCGCGGCTGCGGCCTTTTCCAGTTCCTGCCACGTGTCCCGCGACTGGAGCCGCTTGAGCGTCACGATGCCGGCCGTCATCGCCAGCGGATTACCCGCCAGCGTCCCGGCCTGGTACATTGGCCCGGCGGGAGCCACCATTTGCATGATCTCGCGCCGCCCGCCATACGCGCCCACCGGCAACCCACCACCGATGACCTTGCCCAGCGCCGTCAGGTCAGGCTTGACGCCGTAGAGCGCCTGCGCCCCGCCCAGATGGACGCGGAAACCGGTCATCACCTCGTCGAAGATCAGCAGCGCACCGTTCTCGGCAGTAATATTTCGCAGGTTTTGCAGGAAGCCCTCTGCAGGCGGCACGACGCCCATGTTGCCCGCCACCGGCTCGACAATGACCGCCGCAATCTGACCGGGGTACTGCGCGAAGAGCGCCGCTACCGCGTCTGAATCGTTATAGCGCGCCACCAGCGTATCGGCCACTGTGGCAGCCGGCACGCCGGGCGAATCGGGCAACCCCAACGTCGCCACGCCGGAGCCGGCCTGCACCAGCAACAGATCGGCATGGCCGTGATAGCAGCCTTCGAACTTGACGATCTTGTCGCGCCGGGTGAAGGCGCGCGCCAAACGCAGCGCGCTCATGGTGGCCTCGGTGCCCGAATTGACAAAACGGATCATTTCGATGTTGGGCATCATTTCCGTCACCAGTTGGGCCAGCTCCACTTCCAGCGGGCTGGGCGCGCCGAAGGAAGTGCCTTTCTCGGTAGCTCTTTGCAACGCCACAACCACATCCGGGTGCGCGTGCCCCAGGATCAGCGGCCCCCACGAAAGCACATAATCGATGAAGCGATTGCCGTCCACATCGTAGAGATACGGCCCAGCGCCGCGCTCGATAAACAGCGGCTGTCCGCCCACCGCGCGGAAAGCGCGCACCGGCGAATCCACGCCGCCGGGGATCAGGCTTTGGGCTTGCCGGAAGAGTTCGATGGATTTGGGGATGTGCATGGAAGCCTCGAGGTTAGAAAATAGTACATTTGGGGCGCGTGTTCGTTGGCGCAATGCGCAATACGCTCTACGCAATACGAATCACTTCAACCACTTCACCGCATCCAGCGCATGATAGGTCAAAATCAAATCGGCCCCGGCGCGCTTCATGCCGGTCAACGTTTCGAGCGTCACTTTGGCCTCGTCGATCCAGCCGTTGGCGGCGGCGGCCTTAATCATGGCATACTCGCCGCTGACGTTGTAGGCCGCCAGCGGCAGTTCGGGGAAGGCCTCTTTCACGGCGCGGACCACGTCCAGGTAGGCCAGCGCCGGTTTGACCATCAGCATATCCGCGCCTTCGGCCACGTCCAACGCCGCTTCGCGCAGCGCCTCGCGCGCGTTACCGGGGTCCATCTGGTGACTCTTGCGGTCGCCAAACTTGGGCGCGCCCTCCGCCGCGTCGCGGAACGGCCCATAAAACGCCGAAGCATATTTGACCGCATACGACAGGATCAGCGTATTCACAAAGCCCTTCCCGTCCAGCGCCGCGCGGATGGCCACCACCATGCCGTCCATCATGCCCGATGGGGCCACAATGTCCGCGCCGCATTCGGCGTGCGAAAGCGCCACCTTACCGAGCACTTCGAGCGTCGGGTCGTTCAGCACATAACCGTCCGCGCCCAAAATGCCGCAGTGCCCGTGATCGGTGTACTCGCACAGGCACACGTCCGTCACCACAACCATTTCTGGAATGTTCCGTTTAATGGCCTTGATCGCCTGTTGAACGATCCCGTTATCGGCAAAGTTCTCCAGCCCAATCGCATCTTTCTCCGCCGGAATGCCAAACAAAATAACGGACGGGATTCCCAGGCTGAAAGCCGACTCCGCTTCGCGCACGGCTTCATCCACCGATAACTGGCTGATGCCCGGCATCGAGCGGATTTCCGTCCGCCCCGAACCATGCCGCACGAACAGCGGATAAATGAAGTCGCGGGCGTTCAACTCCGTCTCGCGCACCATCGCGCGGATACCCGGCGAAGTCCGCAAACGGCGCGGACGGATGGATTGACGATTTTGGAGCTTGTCCCCGTAAGGGATTGACGATTGACTGCTGACGCTTGACGAGCTTGTTCCCGTAGGGGATCGACGATTGACTGGCGTTTTTTGGGGCATATAGACCTCGCATAAATAATCGTAAATCTAAAATCAATAGGCCATACAGAAAAAGGAAATCCGCAAATAATTCATTATATGTCACATGGGATGGAACCATCCCGGATTTATGTGGCTTTTGATTAGCGTTACTTAAGAAAATTGCCCGCGCGCTCACGCTGCCCACCGCCCAACATACGCGATTTAGGAAACAACCGCCCCTGGCCTGCTTGTATCTTTTGCTTCCCATCCCGGTAATCATCAAAAACATCCTGCTTGCAGGCAAGACAACCCCAACGATAAAACATATAATGAAATAACCTTTGCGCCCATCCAAAACTGCGATTTTCTAGAGTCAAGCCGGAGTCAAGCCAAAGCGTTTTCGTCTCTAATAAGATAGGCCATTCATCCTCATTCTTTCACAAGGAGAAAACACTTATGAAACGCACGCAATACCTTTCCGCATTGGGAATTCTTCTCACCATCATCGCCATCGCAGCGCTAACTCTCCAGAATATCCCATCCGCCAAGGCGGCCTACACCCCGCCGACCACCAACCGCGTGGACCTGATCTTCAACACCGATTGGAAATACAACCAGGGCGACGTCAGCGGCGCGCAAGCCACCGCCTTCAACGACACGGCCTGGACCTACGTCGACCTGCCCCACACCACCAAATTCGTCACCCCCGACGACCCCAACGCCCTGCTGGGCATCAGTTGGTACCGCAAACACTTCACGGTCGATAGCGCCTACCAGGGCCGCAAGCTATGGGTCGAATTCGAAGCTGCCATGCAGACCGCGCAGGTATGGGTCAACGGCGTTTCGGTGGCTACCCATAACGGCGGGTACACGCCCTTTACGATTGACCTGACCAGCGCTGTCACCTACGGCGGGGCCGACAACGTCATCGCCGTCAAAATCGACAACAACGCCAACGCCAACTGGGCCCCCGGCTGGAGCGGCGTGGACTTTCAATATCACGGCGGCCTGTACCGCGACGTTCACATGTACGTCACCGACAAACTGCACGTCACCGACGCCGTCTACGCCAACATCGTCGCGGGCGGCGGCGTCTTTGTCACCTATCCCTCGGTCAGCACAAGCTCGGCGACCGTCAACATCCTGACCAACGTCATCAACGAAAACACCGCCGCCATCAGCGCCACCGTCGTATCGGATATCGTCGACTCGGCCGGGAACGTGGCAGGCACGGCCACCACCACCAGCTCCATCAACGCGGCGGCCAACCTGACCTTCAACCAGAACATCACCATCTCGAGCCCGCAGTTGTGGCATCCCAACACGCCCAACCTGTATACCCTTTACACCACCGTCAACAACGGCTCCACCGCCGTGGATAATTACAAGACCACCATCGGCATCCGCAGCATCGGCTGGAGCCACAGCGGCGGGCTGACCATCAACGGCGCACGCTTCAAGGCAATGGGGACGAACTATCACCAGGAGATTTTTGGCCTGGGCAACGCCATCCCCAACCAGTCCATTTACTATGACCTGAAACGCATCCGCGACGCCGGCATGACCTGGATCCGCGGCTCCCACTACCCGCACGACCCGGCCTTTTACGACGCCGCCGACAAGCTGGGCATTTTGGTGATGGACGAGCAAACCGGCTGGCAGCAGTACAACAACACCACCAACTTCAACAACTTCACCTACCAGGAACTGCGCGACATGATCCGCCGCGACCGCAACCACCCCAGTGTGGTGGCCTGGGAAGACAGCCTGAACGAATCGAACTTCCCGGCTGCGTGGGCGCAGGCGGCCAACAGCATCGTCCACGCCGAATATCCGGGCAACCAGGCCTTCGCAGCGCAGTGGTCGTTAACCTACTCCGACATCTTCATCGGGTCGTCCCAGGCCAGCGTGCGCACCTCCAGCGACACGCGCCCGATCATCATCAGCGAGTACGGCGATTGGGATTACGGCGGTTCCAGTTCCACCAGCCGCCAGAAGCGCGAGGACGGCGACAACGCCATGCTGACCCAGGCCAACAACATCCAGGACGGCATGAGCAAGAACCTGGCCCTCAGTTGGTTCACCGCCGATGGCTACTGGGATTACGCCGACTACGGCGGTTTCACCAGCTATGGCATCACCCGCTCCGGCGTTGTGGACATGTATCGCCTGCCCAAGCATTCCTACTACTTCTTCCAGAGCCAGCGCGACCCGAACGTAACCGTCAGCGGCGTGGATTCCGGGCCGATGGTTTACATCGCCAACCAGTGGATGTCCAGTTCGCCGACGACGGTGCGCGTCTACAGCAACTGCGCACAAGTCTCGCTCTACCTGAACGGAACCCTTTCCTCCACCCGTTCGCCGGATACCGGCACCAACCTGGCGCATCCGCCCTTCAACTTTAGCCTGAGCAGCTTCACCGCCGGCACCCTGCGCGCCGACTGCCTGATCGGCGGCGTGGTCAAGGCCACCACCAGCCGTCAGACGCCAGGGACGGCAACCGCCCTGCGCCTGCGCCCCGAAGCTGCCACCCTGCAAGCCGACCTGAGCGACGCGCGCCTGGTCTTCATCGACGTGGTCGACGCCAACGGGACGGTTGTCCCGACCGACAGCCACACCGTCACTCTGAGCATCAGCGGCCCCGGAACCATCGTCGGCCCCACTTCCGTGACGATGAAGGGTGGCCAACTGGCCACCTGGGTGCGTTCGGGCCGCGCGGCCGGAACGATCACCCTGACGGCCAGCGGCTCCGGCCTGACCTCCGCCAGCGTCAATCTGACCAGCCAGGCCGTCTCCGGCCTGCCAGCCTGCCCCGCCGACCGCTGCGGCGGCCCGACCGCAACGCCGACCCGCACAACCACCCCAACCCCTACCGGCCCGACTCCCACGCGCACCTCCACCCCCACGCGCACATCCACCCCCACCTCCGGCCCGACGCTGACCCCGACACGCACCCCCACCCCCGGAACAGGTACGAACCTGGCC